>JAFGIC010000485.1 GCA_016929815.1 Deltaproteobacteria bacterium | reverse complement strand
CCTTTGAGATCATAAATTTTATCTTGTAGTTGGAGTATAGACAAAGAATAAATACGATTATTAGTCGTTCCATTAGAAATGATCGCATTTTGAGTAATAAGCAGTTTTATATGTTTATTAACCGCCTGTCTTGATATGTTAAATTTATTTGAAGTGAAATGTACAATGTTTTTAGGGTGTTCTTCTATATTATTAAGAAGAAATTGACGTATCTCTTCACCTTTTCGTGTAACTTTAACCATTATTAATTAACTCCCTAGCTGTCAACTTTATTGTTAGGAATTGTAAACTTTTAAGTAGCTAATTGTCAACTTTTTAATTTTATCAATTTGATTTTATTATTGAAAATAGACAAGTAATAAGCCCGGTAAAATCCAGGTATTTAGGAAAGCAGATGAGAATGTTGCCCGGCAATATTCTTCATTCCGGGCCTTTGCGCCAAGATGTCAAACCCATATGGGGTTTTTACAAAGGCGGACCTTCCACTTCTCTTCGCCGACCTTTAATTTATCCGAGTTTGTTTTCACCATTAACCATTATCCGATAAATTTTAAAAGGATTTTCGCATCCTAATAACCTTACATCTTCCAGCTTTCCAGAGTTATTTACTTATTTAAGGACATCCCTCTTTCCCTCATTTAATTCATTTTTCTGTCTCTCTCAACTTTACAACTTAACAGCGCTTTCTCATTAATAAAAGTAGATCAAACGGAAACTTGACCCTTTTATTCATATTGCCTTATTGATGTCAGATATGTTTTGAAGCGGACACACTGAGATCTTGCCATTGACAGGATATGATTTGTCTCCCGGATAAACTACCCAGAGATGCTTCAGGCCAAGGACCTCAAGAGAATTTTCCATTGAACGTGTAACCTGTGGTGCTTCACTGTATTTTGCCTCAATGCCGTACCGCTTCCCCTTCTGAATGAAAAAAAGATCAATCTCCGCACCGCTGTGGGTTGCCCAGAAATATGATTCCGTCGGCCTCACGCTCTGAAGCACCTGCTCAATGGCGAAACCCTCCCATGACGCGCCGACCTTCGGATGCCCCTGGAGGATGGTAAGATCCGGCAACCCTAGAAGTGAATGCAATAATCCGGAATCTCTGAAATATATCTTTGGCGCCTTTACCTGGCGCTTTCCGATGTTTTCATGCCAGGGCTGAAGCTGCCGTATCATAAAGGCCCCTGTCAGTATGTCGAGATAGGATCTTACGGTCTTATCAGACAACCCCATTGAGCGTGCAAGCTCAGAACTGTTCCAGTACTGGCCATGGTAATGGGACAGCATCGTCCAGAAGCGGCGCATGGCTGTGGAGGGGATTGTAATGCCAAGCTGCGGTATATCCCTCTCAAGAAATGTCCTTATAAACCCCTCCCGCCAGGCCATGCTGTCTTCATTATTGGCCGAAAGAAACGAGCGCGGGTAACCGCCCCGCAGCCACAGGGTTTCATGATCAACCGTTGCCATTTCGCTGAGATCAAAACCGGACAGTTCAATAAACTCCACTCTGCCTGCCAGCGTTTCAGATACGCCTTTGATAATGCCGGGAGAGGCGCTCCCGAGGATAAGAAACCTTGTCTTGTTCCCCGGACGGTCTGACAGGACCCTGAGTACGTTAAACAACTCAGGCATTGATTGGATTTCATCAAGTACTGCCAGGCCTTTAATTGATCCAAGGACCAGTTCAGGGTTTTGCAGGCGCCGGCTGTCCGTCCGTGACTCAAGATCAAAATAGGTCGCGTTTTTCCCTTCTGCAAAGATGCGTGCCAGGGTGGTTTTGCCGCATTGTCTTGGGCCCAAAAGGGCTGTCACCGGTGAGCGTTTTACGGAAGCGGACAATCTTTTGATGTAGTATGGTCTCTTTATCATGGACCAAATAGTATCATGAAAATTCGGAATGTCAATCCGAATTTTCATGATATTTTACTGAGGATGTCATGCCGATCCGTCTCCGGGAGCCGGGGACATCTACTTCATCGATGTGAAGGGGATGAGACACGCTGGTTTTAACGTTCATTCTTTGATAATTTATAGATGGCTGTTTCTTCTTATCACGTAATTAAGTTCAGTTGATATTTTGAGGTGCGTATTCTACTTATAGCTCAAGGAGATTGCCTTTGCCTGCAAGTTCATCAACCGGGACGGCCATAATTTTTTTATCCAGAGGATACCTCTTTGTTCCAGGGTATAATACAATAATATTTTCCAACCCCAGGTCAGAAATAGCAATGCGCATTGATTGTGTTAGTATTGGTGCATCCACCCTTTTACATTCAACACCAAACATCTTCCCGTGCTTGCAAATGACGAGATCAATCTCCGCTCCTCCATGGGTTCCCCAGAAATATGCCTCATCCGGTTCTACAGTTCTCAACACTTCCTCAATTATATACCCTTCCCAGGACGCACCTGACTTGGGGTGTTCAAGCAGCTCTTTCCCTGATCTTATTCCCAGAAGGTAATGCAGTAAACCTGAGTCCCTGAAATATATCTTGGGCGACTTTATTTGTCTTTTTGCGATATTGGCAAACCATGGTTTCAGTTGACGAATCATGAAGACATCAGTCAATGTGTCCAGATACCTGCGGATTGATGTCTCGCTGATAGAAAGGGATCGGGCAGGTTCTGCCGCATTCCAGACCTGGCCATGATAATGTGCTGTCATTGACCAGAATCTTTGCAGGGTTGTTGCAGGGATTTTAATGCCCAGTTGAGGCAGGTCTCGCTCCAGAAAGGTCTGAATAAAATTTTTCCTCCATGCAATACTATCCGAATCCGCTTGTGCAAGATAAGATAAAGGAAAACCGCCCCTGAGCCAGTGTAGGAACTGCTCTTTCCTTCCGACCTCCTCAAGACTGAACCCTGACATATTTATGATTTCAATCCTGCCTGCCAGGGATTCAGAGGACTGTTTCAGCAGACTGGGGGATGCGCTTCCAAGTATGAGAAAATGTGCGGGAAGAGGGCTTCGGTCCGATAATACGCGAAGCACTGGAAAAAGATCCGGCTTTCTCTGAACCTCGTCAATGACCACAATGCCTTTCATCGGGCGGATTGCCGTCAT
>JAFGIC010000484.1 GCA_016929815.1 Deltaproteobacteria bacterium | reverse complement strand
CACCCAGATGTTGAACCGAACCTCGAGGCTTATGTCGTCAAAGGTTTGAGAAATAAAGGGAAATGATGTGGAATCGTTTCGTTAATCCTGACCGTATATCATGGTTTTGTCATCATCTTCACTGTCTTTTCCAAAAACAAGGATGTTAAATTCCAAAACCGTCTTGTTCCCCAACTGTATCTGAGCCCCGTCTTTAAGCCTGAGGCCAGCGGAGGTTACCTCTTGGCCGTCCATTTTTGTCCCGTATGAACTGTTAAGGTCTCGCAGGAAGAAATTTCCGCCGGAATAATAGATTATCGCATGCTTTCTGGATACCGATTTATCGGGAATTCGAATGTCATTATCAGTGCCGCGTCCTATTGCAGTAGTGCCTAAGACCTTGAGGGTTGCTCCCAAATCCAATTCCTGGCTTTTTAGAACAGTCAGCTTGGCAAGGGGATCAATGATTGCCTTTACATCCATGGTTGTTGCTTCATTATCAGCGGAATCGGATGGCTCCGGTTCATCTTCAGCGCGTTTTACCCGTTCTACAGGTTTCGCAACCCGGCTCACTGTTGTGACGGAGGGTGGATGCACATCTTTTTCGGATGTCTGCCGCCTCCGCCAGAAGAATGCCGCTGCAATTATTATAAGCAGGACAATTATTATTATCCATACAATGTAGGGTATTCCCCCTTTATCTTCGGTTTTTCCGGGTGGGGGCGCCGGAGAAGGAACAGCGGTGGGGGCAGTCACTTTTACGGTTATCTCCGAGGACCCGGCTTGACCATTTATATGAACGGCTTCCACACGTATGACATGTAGACCGGCGGCTAATCCGGTAGTGTCCCACTCAAAATCACCATAAGGAGAAGTTGTGTCCTCATTTTTCAGGACGGCATCTACATAGTATCTGACCTTTGATATCCCTTTCTCGGGTGTGATATTAGCCCTTATTGAAATGATGCCGCGAATGGGGTCGGTTGGGCCGGGGCTCATGATGTTCACTTCAGGAGGTCGCATAACCGGCAACGGCGGAGACCAGAATCTCTTTTCATCCTGTTCAATACTCCCATCGTGTGCGGCCTTTATGATAAGACTGTGTTCTCCGCTTGGTGAACCGGTGACATATTCGATCACGTATTGATTTTTTAACTGATTTGCGATTGTCCGGTAAAATCCGGGTAGTTCCGACAGGGAGGATGCAAGCATGCTGCGACCGCCGGTAAGACTTGCAATTCGACCCAGTTCCTTGGCGTCTACCTGAGGACCAACTCCCATAGTGTAGATCGGTACACGGATTGTCTTTGTTGTTGCGGCATCAATAACATCATTTGAACTGTGAATACTGCGAGTGCCTTCTCCCTTCTCGTCCTTTCCGTCTGTGAGCAGTATGATCGCCCGTCTGCCTTTCGGGATCTCGGATGCCTTTTTTACAGCTTCCAGGGCGGTGTCATACAATCGGGTTGCGGCCTTGTATTTTGCGGAAAGGGATTTTACCGCCCTGATGGAGGCTTCGTGGTCAACAGAGAAGTCCAGATGAAAATTTGTTTCATTATCAAAACTAAACAGTGCAACTTGATCGTTATCCTTAAGCATGGAAATAAATTCAACGGCGGCCTCTTTTGCCGCTTCCATTGAGGTCTTGCCGGACCTGTCCTGTGCCCGCATGCTGCCGCTTGTATCAATGGCCAGAACAACCGACATCGGTTCATCGGTTTGAGAGACCTCTTTGACGGCAATCTCTTTTCCATCCTCGAGGGCCTTGAAGTCCGAAACCGTCAGGCCCTGAACAGTTTCCTGATCGGCGGATGATATGGTAACATAAGCGCGGACCTTGTTCCCGAATTGATCAGGGGCAGGCAAGGCTTCGATATAATTGATGGTAATCTGAGTGACGCTTTGCCCTCCCACAGCGGATGAAAACAGGAGAATGGTCAACAGACAGAGTAATAAACCGGTCCCTGTTTTGAGATCCAATCGGTTTTGTTTCATACTCGACTTTATCCTTGATTATTGATTATTTCGACCTAATAATAATATAGAGCAGTTATCCTGTCAACTTTGGAACATATTCAAAATACTTTGACATCTATAGATATTGCAATGAACGGCTGATTATGTCAAAATCAGTTTTTATTTACTTATGATTTTATGGAGGATATCGTTGAGTAATAGCAGTGATTTAAAAAACGAGCTCACTTTTTTAGGCCTGTTTGATAAGGCTAAGGAGATCTATTCCGAATTGGGTGAGAGATCGACTCTGTCCTATATAAGATCAAGCCATCGACTTTTGAGCAAGGTCTATCATCCCGATCTGAATCCGCAGAATATTGAAAAGGCCAAGATTACCCAGCAAAGGCTCAATATGGTTAGCCGGCTCATTAGCAAAATGAGGGATGAAGAGATTATAGCTCTGTTCAAGGGCGACCCTCAAAGAGAGGAAAATCGAAAAAAAAAGATATTGGTTGTGGAAGACGAGTTCGGGCTTCAGGAGATATTCCGGGATATTTTTAATATGGAAGGGTATGATGTCAGGGTTGCCGTTGATGGGATTAATGGCTATGAGGTTTATCAAAAATTTATGCCGGACCTGCTTTTTACCGATGT
>JAFGIC010000483.1 GCA_016929815.1 Deltaproteobacteria bacterium | reverse complement strand
GAGATAGACCTGCCCATATCACGTCACCCGGTGCGGAGGAAGGAGATGGCGGTCTGCAGTGCCGGGGGTAAAAGGGCATTGACACTCTGGAAGAGGATCGATCTTATAGGGGGCAAGTTTAGTCTGCTTGAGGTGTCTTTGAAAACAGGGAGGACACACCAGATAAGGGTGCATCTTTCGCACCTGGGATATCCCATAGTCGGAGACCCTGTATATGGCTTCAGGAAGACCTGGTGGAACAGGAATTGCTCTGAAGCGCTTGATATAGGCCAGTCAATAAGCAGGCAGATGCTCCATTCCGTCCTGCTTGGTTTCAGGCATCCCGGAACCGGAGAGTATTGTGAATTTAAAAGCCCGCTTGCGGCAGACATGGAGAAGGTTATTAAGGGCCTGAAAGAAATGCTTAATATTTCTTGACATGGTGAAAAGTAATCTATATAAGCAGCAGTGAATTCCTGTCTCCAGGAAGATTCGGAATTGCCCGGATATCATGAAAACTTCGAGGATAATCTGCTGTAAGGCCTTAGCTAAAATACAATCAAGGAGTCATGAAAAATTACCGGATATATCCGGAAGAAGCCCTGTTGAGGGCCGGATATCAAGTGAGCGCTCATTTAGTTAAAGCTGGAAGCGCTAAAGAATCGGAAGATGTCCCCTTATGGTCTTTAAGGCTGCCACTTCAAGAGTCATCGGGGGAAATGAAAGTGGAGAGGGTATTTTTGGCAGGATAATTGCAATTTAAAAATTATCAGTCAAATCTATAATTGCCCCGGGAGATATCTGCATCCTGTATAGTTTATTAAGTAAGGAATGTTTGTAAATTTTTTTAAAAATTTGCCTAAATTATATTCATAAAACGCCTTTATCGAGCCCTTTTGGATAAAAAATCCGACAAAATGCTGCCACTTCCCAGGCGACTTATAGAATAGCATATTTTATGGAGTTTTATTATGAATCTTGTTGAATTAAAAAAAATGAAAATCAATGATCTGACCACCATGGCGAAGAAGTTCAATATTGAAGGCGCCACGGGGATGCCTAAGCAGGAGCTGATATTTACTCTTCTTCAGGCGCACTCCGAACAGAATGGTCTTATTTACGGGGAGGGGGTGCTTGAAACACTGCCTGACGGGTTCGGATTTTTAAGGGCGCCTGACGCAAACTACCTGCCTGGACCGGATGATATATATATCTCTCCGTCACAGATCAGACGTTTTAATCTGAGGACAGGGGATACGGTATCAGGGCAGATAAGGCCTCCAAAGGATTCGGAGAGATACTTCGCACTCTTGAAGGTAGAGGCTGTCAACCATGAAGACCCGGAGATAGCCCGGGAAAAGATCCTGTTCGATAACCTTACCCCTTTATACCCCAACAGTCACATTGAGCTCGAAACCACAAAAGATAACTTCTCATCAAGGATAATGGATCTTCTTACGCCTATCGGAAAGGGACAACGCGGGTTAATCGTTGCGCCCCCCAGGACAGGCAAGACCATGCTTCTCCAGAATATCGCCAACAGCGTTACGGCAAATGATAAAAACATACATAAAATTGTGCTTCTCATAGATGAAAGGCCTGAGGAGGTTACGGACATGCAGCGTTCAGTGGAGGCTGAGGTCATAAGCTCCACCTTTGACGAACCGCAGCAGAGGCATGTGCAGGTGGCGGAGATGGTCATAGAGAAGGCAAAGAGGCTTGTGGAGCACAAGAGGGACGTCCTCATACTTCTGGACAGCATCACAAGGCTTGCTCGGGCCTATAACGCAACAGTGCCTCCCAGCGGCAAGATATTGTCGGGCGGTCTTGATTCCAATGCCCTTCATAAGCCCAAACGCTTTTTCGGGGCGGCCAGAAACGTTGAGGAGGGAGGCAGTCTTACGATAATAGCCACAGCACTGATCGACACGGGCAGCAGGATGGATGAGGTCATATTTGAAGAGTTTAAGGGAACAGGCAACATGGAGATACATCTTGACAGGAAACTGACGGACAGAAGGGTCTTCCCATCCATAGATATAAACCGTTCAGGGACAAGGAAAGAGGAGCTTCTTATTAACGAAGCGGACCTCAACAGGATCTGGATACTTCGAAAGCTGCTGGCGCCCCTTACGCCCGTGGACAGCATGGAGTTTTTACTGGACAAAATGAAAGGAACAAAGAATAATAAGGATTTTCTCGAATCAATGAGTCATTAGAAAGAGGTGATAAAATGAAAAAAGGTATACATCCGGAGTATCACAAGGCAAAGGTTCACTGCGCCTGCGGCGCTGAATTTGAGACAGGATCCACCCTTGAGGAGATCAATGTGGAAATATGCTCCCAATGCCACCCGTTTTTTACAGGCAAGCAGAAGCTGATCGACACAGCGGGCAGGGTTGAGAGGTTCAAGAACAAATACGCCAAGTACAACGATAAAAAAGAAAAAAAGGAAAAAACAAATTAACCTTGGGGTTCGCTTGAACCGGCTGAATCCTTTTCAATCATGATTGATCCCCGTCCTGAATACCGGCCGCATTTTTCCCTGCCGGGGCGGTTCCAGCGGTTCATGAAAAAATACGGGCGCGGCGGTAAGGAGATGGCACCGCCGATGCCCCGTTTTTTATGACTTAACATTTCATAATTCCGGTCCGGCTGTTTCAAGGGGCACATCTCCTTACCGGATGATTTTGATTATAAGATATGTTTGCCAAGATAAAAGAACTGGAAGACCGGTTCATGCAACTGGAAGGGGATCTTTCCCGCCCTGAGACGGTCAGGGATCAGAAGACCTACCAGAAATTGACAAAGGATCACAGTCAGCTGGCTCCTATCGTTCACGCATTCAGGAGATACAATGCGGTAAAGCAAGAGATTGCAGGGAACAGGTCTCTTCTGGATGACCCTGATCCGGATATGAAAAGGCTTGCCAGGGAGGAGATAGAGACCTTGAAGGAGGAGCTCTCTCGGCTTGAAAACAATCTTAAACTGTTGCTTCTTCCAAAGGACCCCAACGATGAAAAAAATATTATCCTTGAAATAAGGGCCGGAACAGGCGGTGAAGAGGCGGCCCTGTTTGCCGCAGATCTCTTCAGGGCTTATATGAAATATGCTGAGATGAAGAGATGGAAGACGGATATAATGAGCAGGAACAGTACAGGGATAGGCGGATTTAAAGAGATCGTCGTACTTATAGAGGGCAATGATGTTTACAGCCGCCTGAAATTTGAAAGCGGCGTCCACCGGGTGCAGAGGGTCCCTGAGACAGAGGCCCAGGGCCGTATCCATACATCGGCCGTTACGGTCGCCGTGCTTCCGGAGGCTGAAGAGGTGGATGTAAAAGTAAACATGGAGGATTTGCGGATTGACACATACCGATCCTCCGGGTGCGGGGGCCAGCATATCAATGTGACCGACTCCGCGATACGCATAACACACCTTCCGACAGGACTGGTCGTAACCTGCCAGGACGAAAAGTCCCAGCACAAGAACAAGGCAAAGGCATTGAAGGTCCTCAGATCCAGGCTCCTGGACATGGAGCAGGAGGAACAGCGGGCAAAGATCTCCGCGGACCGAAAGAGCATGGTAGGCACAGGGGACAGGAGCGAGAGGATACGGACCTATAATTTCCCCCAGGCCAGGGTAACAGACCACAGGATAGGACTTACCCTGTACAAGCTTGAGGATGTCATGCAGGGGAACCTTGACCTTGTTATTGAACCGCTGATCGCTTATTTTCAGGCAGAGGCGCTAAAGGGGCAGGCGTGAGCCCGCAGAAATGGATCATAAGGGACCTCCTCGCGGTCACCACCGATTATCTCAGAAAAAAAGACATAGACAGCCCCCGCCTCTGCGCCGAACTACTGCTTGCCCATCAACTGAAGACCACCAGGATAAAGCTATATCTGGATTTTGATCAGCCCCTTAACGAAAGGGATATCAATGAGTACCGGTCACTTATTCAGAGGCGGCTCAGGAGGGAGCCTGTGCAGTATATCACAGGTGTCCAGGAGTTCTGGTCAATGGAATTCAGTGTGGGACCGCAGGTGCTGATACCAAGGCCGGAGACAGAGATACTGGTTGAAGAGACATTATCCATCCTGAAGGGAAAGATTAATGTGTGTGAAACGACAAAGGCGTCTGTGCTGGATGTGGGCACGGGGAGCGGGGCAATAGCCATATCCGTCGCAAAGGAGCTTCCGGAAGCGGATGTATGGGGATGCGATGTCTCTGCCGATGCCCTTGAAATAGCTATGTCCAACGCCCGCAGATACGGTCTCGAAAACAGGGTCCGGTTTATTGAAAGCGACCTCTTTTCCTCCTTTGACGACTCACAACTTTTTGATGCAATCGTTTCCAATCCCCCCTATATACCTGCAGAGGACTACGGTGCCCTTCCACCCGAGGTGGGGCAGTATGAGCCCAGGACAGCCCTTGACGGCGGAGAGCAAGGGCTTTTCTTTATCAATAAACTTATCCTTGAGGCAAAGGCCTTCCTTAAGCCCGGCGGCCGGCTGTTGATGGAGATGGCCCCCTTCCAGACAGCAAAGACCATGGACCTGATCGCACAGACCGGTTTTTACACAGAACAAAAGATCATAAAGGATTACAGCCATAAGGAACGGGTTGTAGTGGCAAGGAAGCCATAGTCCTTTTCAATAATTCATTCTTCGATGTTGTTCATCTTTTTGGGAGCTTCTTCCCTCGTCCGTCCTCCGTCGTCTGACCGTTTTTGTATTTCGTGGTTAAAAATCCTTGCTTTTTCACCGATTCTCCGTTTCAATTCCAACTTTGTCACCTTCTTAAAAAATCCTTGATTTTTTAAATAGTTCGGGTGTGTCGTCTCCTGTATTGCTGCCATATATATTCGTTCATAGCGAATTCTGCATGAGATTGCAAACCGCCGGGAGGAATAGCAAACATCTTCAGTCAGAATTCAAGGATGAATGAAGACACATCTTTTTTACGTCTTAAATTTCGCCGCCTCCCTATGCTTATTGATGTTCATCGTAATACTATTTACTCTTGACATAAAAAGTGATAGAAAAATATCATCAATTTGCTTTTTTAACATGCCAATAATTATTGTTTCTATAAGGGCAAAAGATCTGATGGATTTTTTAAATGCACTTTGAGATAATAAGTGAAATAGAAGAAATTGAACCTATCGCATTAGGCGGTAATATCCGGGATATAATGAGGATCAGGAAACAATTCGGTCCCGGACGATGGCGAAAGCTCAAAGGTGTTGCTCTGGTGCGTCTTCATAATGGGAGTATCCGCAGGGCCGAAGTACATTGGTATGAAGCCCACGGAATCGGCAGGAAAAAGATTAAAATTAAAAAATTTCTGGATTAATATTATGCAAAAACATAATGACGAAATAAGATATGCCCTCTGTATAGACAACAGGGATTCAGAGGACCTTGAAAAGAGAAAGATCTACCAGGTGCTTCCTGATGAAGTTGCAAAAGAAGAGGGGTACCTGCGGGTCATTGATGAATCAGGGGAAAGTTATCCTTATCCCGAATCCTATTTTGTCCTCGTTCACTTGCCACAGGAAGCAGAAAAGGCCCTGCAGATGAATGTTTAGCTGTAGTAAG
>JAFGIC010000057.1 GCA_016929815.1 Deltaproteobacteria bacterium | reverse complement strand
GGAGGGTCTGAGGTCCGGGGCCGCGTAGGATGATTTCATAAGTGTTTCAAAAGTGAAAAAGGATTAAAGCCTTTATCACGAAATTTTGAAACCGCGAAAAAATACGAGTATTTGAATTTAACCCGAGAGGCATACAATGGATATTGATGCGGCAAGGGCAAAAAGGGAAAAACTGATAGACATGCTCAGGGAAATGCCGTCTTTACTGGTAGGCTTTTCAGGGGGAGTGGACAGTTCATTTTTGCTGGCTGTTGCCCGCGATGTCCTTAAAGAACATGTTACTGCCGCCACTGTAGATTCTATTATATTTCCCTCAAGAGAAAGAGACGAGGCCGCTGAGTTCGCCCGTAAGATTGGGGTGGAGCACATTATCTTTAAATCCAATGAATCAACCATGCCTGAGTTTACGGCCAACGGGCCGGACAGGTGCTATTTCTGCAAGAGGGCGCTTTCTGCCGGGCTGAAAAGAATCGCGGAAGAAAAGGGTATAGCGCATATCGCCTTTGCCGCAAACACGGATGACCTGGAGGATTACCGGCCCGGGACAAGGGCGGCTGAAGAGATGGGCATTATCTCTCCTCTTATTGAGGCAGGTTTGAATAAGGAAGAGATACGTTTCCTTTCAAGGGAGATGGGCCTTGCGACATGGGACAAGCCTTCAATGGCATGCCTTGCAACAAGGATACCCTATGGCGCCCGGATCACTGCCGAGATGCTTAAGTCCATTGGAGACGCGGAGGATTTTTTGTCCGGGATGGGTTTCAGGCAGATAAGGGTAAGGCATCATGGAGCTGTGGCAAGGATTGAGGTAAGCCTGACGGAGCTTCCCCGATTTTTAGAGGAAGAACTGAGAAGGAAGGTTGTTAAGAGGTTCAGGGAACTCGGATTTAAACATGTATCGCTCGACTTGGAGGGATTTGTATCAGGGAGTATGAACAGGGTTCTTACGGATTAAGAATATACATGCATCCTTTTTCAAAGGATGCATGTATGTTTAATGACTCAAAGAAGTTGATAAACCGCGGCCCGCGGTCCCGGTATCAAGCTCAGGAGAATCCCCCGTGACTCGAGCAGGAAGATGAAGATAATGAGGCGCCTCCGCCTGCAGAACCAGCCCCTGCAGAAGAAAATGTTGAAAGCAATACCTCGGCTTTACCCTGCCCGCAGGATGGACACGTAGCATTCTCCCTGTCGCTGCTTTTCAGACAAAGATATTCAAAGATATTGCCGCATTTTTTACATCTGAACTCATAAATAGGCATGTTTAAGATTACCCCCGGATTTTTCTGTCGAAATTAGTGAACATAATAATCATTTTCCTCCGGTTGTAAAGTCATTATTACCTTATCAAAAGAAACCTTCTTGCAGTAAGCATTTCATTTTGACTGAGATCCATTTCATCAAGTGCCAGCGGGTAATCTTCAGGCAGGCCGAAATCCGCCCTGCCCAGGATCAAGGCTACACCGGACCACTCTTGAGCAAAACGATCTATTGACATGCGAATATTTCCACGACTTGGATCAGCAAGATAAACACGATCTCCAATTACCCCTTTCAGCACGGAAAAATGTCTGTAATCCTCCCTTTCAAGGTGTATGAGCACCGGTCCTTTCAATAATAACAGATTTGCGTAATCCAGTTTCACCGCTACAGCCTGATAACCCCTCTGTTCCGCACAACGCTTCAGATCAAGAAGAGAAAGCCCCTTTTTTTCACGGTCGAGCACCTCATTGTAAGTCAAGGAGTTAAGTATTCGCGCAAGGATTTCTTCTTCGCTTACGTTGTCTCCGAAATAATATCTCATCAACGTAGCCAATGCCCCTGAGCCGCATGAGTAATCATAGCGCTGTATAGCCACGTTTTGATCCCGGAGGTATTTCCATGATCTCAGGGGCTGTTCCATGCAAACCCAGCCTGCCTTCAAGGGCATGTCTTGAGAGCCGGAGACAGGAGTTCGGGAGGCGCAGCAGTACAGACCTATGCTTATAAGAAGAATGCCTGATATCATCTTTATCTTAATCACATTAATCCCCGAAACGGCGTGATGCGGCGATGCCTATGACAAAATCCGCTGTCTCATCATTCAAGCCGATGGTCAGAGACGGCTCGATAAATGACTTCCTTGAAACACGGTAGGTCAAGGCGGATCTGAGAGATACAGTTTCCCCGGAAGAACCGGGAATCTTATTCCCATCGGCCTTGATTTCTCCCTGGTAACTGCCAGAGACCTGGGTCCCAAGGGATATCTTATCATTCACTGCGAATCCAAAACCGAGATTATAATCAATTGTTTCACCTGTTTTGACTTTATATATTCCGTCGTTTAAAAAGTGTGTTGCAGGAAACTCGTGTATATACATGATCCCCCAGAACAGGACTACCGGATCTGACGTTTTGATAAATTCCAGGCCAAAAGAGCCGGCCCAATGCCCTGACCCTGTGGACAGCCCATCTTCGTCGGGTTTTTCACCGGTAGGCGCCCTGACATTCAATGAAGTTAAAATGTCCGGCCAATAAACGGTTTCTCTATATATTTCATAGTTTATTCCCATTGAAGTATCCCCGATACCCGAGGCCTTTTGAGAAAAATATTCATCCGCAAAGGAAAATTCCTGTTTGGCATGGATCAGGGGAAGGGAGACAGATCCTTCAAGCCTATCAAGAATACCGATCCTGAAGGCTATGGGAAGCTGGAATTGACGGAACCTGGCGTTGTAGATTGTGGCGGCCAGCTGGTTGCTCAGATATGTAAAACCCAGTTCAAATTCCTTCTCGCCGCTTTTCAATAAAACGGATGACTGCCTTAGAAAGATCTTTCTGATGTCCTCTTCATCTTCCGGCTGGCCTATGGGCATGACATCATCTACTGCCTCTGTTGATTTTTCTGGACTTTCATTCTGTGCGTTCAAAGATTCAGAACCATTTCCGTTAAGGTCCTCCAACTGGGCCAAACGTT
>JAFGIC010000482.1 GCA_016929815.1 Deltaproteobacteria bacterium | reverse complement strand
GGAATAGCTCAGCTGGTAGAGCTCCACGTTGCCAACGTGGTTGTCGCGGGTTCGAGTCCCGTTTCCCGCTCCATTGAAAAATTTAAAAGGTTAATCCCGCGTTAATAACGGGATTAACCTTAGCAGTTTAAGGCGGCATAGCCAAGTGGCTAAGGCAGCGGTCTGCAAAACCGTTATTCGCCGGTTCAAGTCCGGCTGCCGCCTCCAAAAAAATCATAGGTTTAAGTTGATTATCTTCCGCTGTCTTGCCAACTGCTTTCCTCTGGCCATATCAAATCTCCTGAAAAGAATGTCTATTGCCCAATGGGTGAAGTTGTGCCCTCAAGATACCCCCGAAGTCACCCCCGAAGTCAGAAGGGTGATTAAATGTGTTGCAAGGAGTCGTCTGTCTTCTGCCTGCCCGCCATCCTGTCCGCTGTAGCCTTGGCGAAAGCGGAAGCTCCTAGGCGACGGCGGGTCCCCGATTCCCCCCTCTCCGATTCTATCTTCATCCTTCCAAGAAACCGCCCAAATCCTGCACAAAAAAATAATGCCATAACCATCAAAAATACTTGCCAATCTCCCCAAAACGGCTTATTCTTGCTCAGCTTTTCAAATGTAGGAAATAACACTAAGAGTTCCAGTCTTAATTTTTATTGAACCAGTGAAGAATGAAGGTTTGATCCCGGTTGGTTTTCTGTTTTAAATCGATATCAGGAGCTTATATTTTTTAACAAAAGTCAAATGGAGACCTGGCCCCTTTCCCCCTTTATTAAGCGAGAGTGCCCCTTTCGTAAAAGTCAGCACTTCGCATGCATCATTTTTAAAAAGTTATTATTTGCAAAAAGGGACATAATATGGTTCTATTTGCAAAATTACACTTTCATATGGGGTCTTTCATGAATGTTAAAAAAAATTCAAAGCCTATGGATATGTCTGCGTGGATCGACTCCAGGCAGTCGCAGGGCCTTTATTTTTTCAGTCGTGAAGAGGCGCTTAAATATCTGCAAATAAGCGGATCCACCTTCAAGAAGGCGGCCATGAGATTGGCCTATAAAAACAGGATCTGCCGAATTCGTAGCGGCTTCTTTGTTATTATCCCCCTGGAATATTCGGCAACTGGCATCCTGCCCGCAGAATGGTTTATAGACGACCTGATGGGGTACACGGGACAATCTTATTATGTCGGCCTTCTCAGCGCCGCGGCCCTTCATGGCGCTGCGCACCAGCAACCTCAACAATTTCATGTGGTGACAACCGGAGCTCTCAGGGAAATAAAAATACATGACCTGACGATACGCTTCTTTTCGCGGGCCAGTCTGGATAAGGTTGCCTTAAACCGTGTAAAGGTCCAGACAGGTCACATCCCTGTATCCACGCCGGAGGCTACCGCCCTTGACCTTATTCGTTATTCCAGGCGTATAGGCGGAATTGACCGTGTCTTCACAGTGCTGCAGGAGTTGGGCGAAACAATGGATCCCAAGAAGCTGGAAGATGCGGTAAAGACGGATGGTAATGTGGCATATATACAGAGACTTGGCTTCCTATTGGAAAAGGCAGGATTTTCATCTCTGGCCGAGCCTTTGTCAATGTGGGTTAGCAGACAAAAAACGTTTCCAATAAAACTCGATATATCTTTACCTGCCAGCGGGGTGAAGAAGGATGAGCGATGGAAGGTCCTTGTTAATCTGGATATTGAGGGGGATCTATGATACCAAAGGCGGATATCATAGCTTGGAGACAATCGACGCCATGGGTCTCGGATGCTCAGGGTTAGCAGGACCTGATTATCAGCAGGGCTCTGGCCTCGATGTATCAGAATGAATTTCTAGCGGAAAAATTGGCCTTAAGGGGCGGGACAGCCTTGCATAAGCTATATTTTCATCCGGCCAGGAGGTATTCCGAAGATATTGATCTTGTGCAGGCCGAACCTGTTCCCATAGGAGAAACCCTTGATATACTGCAGGATACATTGAATGATTTTCTTGGAAAGCCGAGACGCAGCCAGAAGGAGAATTCCGTAACCTTGATTTACAGGATGGATTCGGAAGGCCCTCCTGTTGTCCCTTTACGACTCAAAGTGGAGATTAACACGCGTGAGCACTTTGCTGTCCTCGGATTTATAAAACAGCCTTTCAAGGTAGTGTCCAGATGGTTTAAGGGTGAGTGCATGATCACGACCTTCCAGCTTGAGGAACTGCTCGCTACCAAGGTCAGGGCCTTGTATCAGCGGAGAAAAGGGCGCGATCTGTTTGACCTGTGGTACGGCATTAAGGAAAAGGGAGCAGACACGGCAAGTATCGTAAAGATCTTCAATGAGTATATGAGGGCTGAAGGACACAGGATAAGCGTGGATGATTTTAGAGGAAACCTTGAGACAAAGGTGGGGCATTCCGGTTTTGTTGAAGATGTTGTTTCTCTGTTGGCTGGCAATGTGAATTATGATGTAAAGGAAGCATTCAACTTGATAATGGAGGAAATAGCAACACGGATAGCTTGAGCCTGGCAGATGATATCAAAGCCGGAAAGACGAGGTAATCAGATTCAGCAGTTAATGACTCTGCACGTTCTCCGTCCCCCGCCTGCCTTGTGAAACAGCCTCAGGGCTCCCTGTCACAGGCAGTGGTTTCACCGGGGTCCTCCGGTTTCCTATTCTTTAATTCAACGTTGGAAGTTCGACTTTCAATGTTGGACGTTCATGTCTTTTTCCGTC
>JAFGIC010000481.1 GCA_016929815.1 Deltaproteobacteria bacterium | reverse complement strand
TTCCCGGCTGACGCCTGAAAATGATGAAAGGCTTAATGAGGCCGTGTGTTCCGGGGTGATAGACAGGGTCCTGGATGAATGTCTCGATGGGGATGCTTACGGATTAAGGGACAAACTGGCCAGATTCTACAACAAGTGCCATGGAATCAATAAAAGATATTATCCCCTTACGGTTAATAACACGCGTTTTGTCAATCATGTTTTTAACGGCTTTCTCGAAGAATCCACTCAGGGGGAGAAGGAAAAATATGTCTTGGACCTTGACATGGACTACAACAATCATGGGTCATCATATGATTGGAAGGAAGCCGCCGGATCGGTTTTGTCAAAGGAATATGTCTTTTTGCTGGGGGAGGCCTTCGAGAAACTGGGGGATTCCAATTGCCCTGTAGATCCGCTTTTATTTATTGCGCTCATGAAAAAAGAGTCGAGTTTTGAACCCATTTCCGTGTCCGGTGTCGGGGCGGCCGGCCTGACTCAGATTATGCCTGAAACGGCCGTGGAGCTTGGCATGAATAATATATTCATGCCCGATTATTACCTGGAGGCAGTCTCTCTTTTAAAAAAGGAAAGGGAGATAAGGAGCAAAGCGCTTTCGACCCTTTTTGAGATAAATGAGGGGAATGGTCTTGAACTTGCCGGAAAGGCAAGGGACCTGATGCAGGAATCCCTGGAGACCGGGGCAAAAAGGACAGAGTTATACAAGAGGTATAAAGAAGATCTTGTAAAAAACAGGGTTGATGACAGGCTCCAGGCCGCCCTTTCAATTGAATACGGCCTTAGATATTTTACCCGTCTGATGAAGAAATTCAACGGCGATATCAGCCTGGCGCTCGCGTCTTATAATGCGGGAGAAACAAGGGTCAGGGATTACAAAGGCATACCGCCTTTTGAGGAAACGGTCGGTTTCAGAAACAAGATATTGCAGTACTATCGTGAATATCTTGAAAAGGGGGTTACGAGATAGGGCTACTCTTTCTCATCTTCCTTTTTATCTCTCTGCCTTACCTCCTCTAACCATGAAAGCCAGATCTTTTTACGATTCTGAAATTTATAGAGTATCCTGTCCAGGTTATTGGAAAGCTCGATATCTATTATCATTAGTCGGCTGGAATTTTTCTGAGATGACGCTTTTCAGAAACAGTCTTGATCTCCCTGTTGTTTGAAATTAACATTAACTGTCCTGCTTTCTTGACAATATTATCGGTATAGGAAATTATATAAAAATATTAACCAGAATACAGGAGATTAAAATGGCAAAAGATATAGTTGTGAAGACGGATCTGAAAGGGCTTACTCTTTTGAGGCGGGGAAAGGTGAGGGATGTTTACGAGGTTGACGGCAACCTCCTTATAGTTGCAAGCGACAGGATGTCGGCCTTTGACGTGGTTATGGATGATCCCATACCCGACAAGGGAAAGATATTGACTGCCATCTCCATTTTCTGGTTCGATAAGCTTAAGGATGTTGTTGAGAATCATATTATATCCGTGGATCCGGATGAATATCCCGACAGATGCAGGGCCTTCAGGGATCAGCTCATCGGGAGGAGCATGCTGGTGAAAAAGGCGCAGCCCCTGGCCGTGGAATGTATTGTAAGGGGCTATGTGTCAGGGTCCGGGTGGGTTGAATACCGGAAAAAGGGGACTATATGCGATATCCCGCTTCCTGAGGGGCTGGCTGAATCCGCAAAACTTCCCGAGCCCATTTTTACCCCCTCCACAAAGGCTGAGATAGGTGAGCATGATGAAAACATATCCTTTGAAAAGGCTGCTGAAATACTGGGGAAAGAGACGGCTGAAGAGGTCAGGAGATTGAGCATAAGGATATACGAAACGGGGAGGGACTTCGCGCAGGAAAAGGGCATAATCATTGCCGACACCAAGTTCGAATTCGGTTTTGCCGACGGCCGTCTGATACTTATTGACGAGGTTCTTACACCTGATTCATCCAGGTTCTGGCCTATGGATACCTATACGCCGGGCGGCCCCCAGGAGAGTTTTGACAAACAGTTTCTGAGGGACTACCTGAACGGCCTCGACTGGCCCAAACAGCCGCCTCCACCGAGGCTGCCAAGAGAGATTATTGACAAGACAAGGGACAGATACATGGAGGCCTTAAAGAGACTCACAGGCCATGAACTGGGATAGGATTGGTTATGTGACTGCCCTGCCTTGACAAAATAATAACCGATGCTTAACGTTACTACGTTTTTAATGCACCCTTAAATAATCCAAAGAAGGAGCAATTTTTCTGTAATGAATGCAAAAAATGAAAAGGCCGCTGAACAAAAGCCCGTTAAGATGCATGTAAATAATTCAGAATCAGGAGACCATAACGAGAATGATAAGTCCGAAGGGACTGAGCAGCATGAATTAATAGAGGAAAAACTCCTGGAAAAGATGTCAGAGGCCGAGTTGCTTCAAAAAATCGAGGAGTCCAGGGCAAAGGCGGATAAGAATTATGACCTGTATGTCAGGGCACAGGCAGAAATTGAGAATATAATTAAAAGAAATAAAAAAGAGAAAGAGGAATGGATTAAATATTCCAATGAAACCCTCATCAAGGACCTGCTTCCGGTAATAGACAATCTGGAAAAGGCCGTTTCCCACAGCGATGATGAAAATGCGCTCCAGTCTCTAAAGGAAGGCGTTGAGTTGACCCTCAAGGGTTTAAGGGACACCCTGGCAAAATCGGGTCTTGAAGAGGTTGTCTCAATGGGAATGCCCTTTGATCCGAATTTTCATCATGCCGTGTCGGAGCAGGAGGATGAAAATTCGGATCCAGGAACGGTTATTAATGAATTTCAGAAGGGATATAGCCTCAACCGGAGGCTGATCAGGCCGGCCATGGTTATTGTCAGTAAAGGCAGGCCTAAAGGCAAAAAATAATAAATGGCTCCGGAGAGCATTTAAGGCATATTATCAAGGAGAGTTTACAAGGAGGAACAAATGGGCAAAATAATAGGCATTGATCTAGGAACAACAAATTCATGTGTTGCTATTATGGAGGGCAGGGATCCGGTTGTTATTGCCAACCAGGAGGGAAGCAGGACCACACCCTCAATAGTCGCCTTCAGCGACAAGGGAGAAAGGCTTGTCGGGCAGATTGCGAAGAGGCAGGCGGTTACTAATCCCGACAACACTGTTTTCGCGGTAAAGAGGCTGATCGGAAGGAAATTCGATTCAAAAGAGGTGCAGAGGGATATTGGCGTGTTGCCATATAAAATAGCCAAGGCGCCTAACGGCGACGCCCATGTTTCCATAAAGGGAAAGGAATACAGTCCTGCTGAGATATCCTCCATGATCCTGCAGAAGATGAAAAAGACCGCGGAGGACTACCTGGGAGAGCCTGTAACCGAGGCGGTTATAACTGTCCCGGCATATTTTAACGACAGCCAGAGACAGGCCACGAAGGATGCAGGCCGTATAGCCGGGCTCAAGGTAGAGAGGATCATAAATGAACCCACTGCCGCGTCCCTTGCCTATGGCCTTGATAAAAAGGGAGACAGAAAGATAGCGGTCTTTGACCTGGGAGGAGGGACCTTTGATATATCCATTCTCGAGATTGGAGACGGGGTCTTTGAGGTCAAATCCACAAACGGCGATACGCATCTCGGCGGGGAAGATTTTGACCTGAGAATACTCGATTACCTGGCAGATGAATTCAAGAAGGACCAGGGCATCGATCTGAGGAACGATAAGATGGCCCTTCAGAGACTCAAGGAGGCCGCTGAAAAGGCAAAGATGGAACTCTCCGGATCTATGGAGACGGATATCAACCTTCCCTTCATAACCGCCGATGCAAGCGGTCCCAAGCATCTCAACATAAAACTGACTAGGGCCAAGATGGAGGCCCTTGTTGACGACCTGATAGAGAGGGTGGTAGGCCCGTGCAACCTGGCATTGAGGGATTCAGGTTTTAAACTTGGAGACATTGATGAGGTAATACTTGTAGGCGGCATGACAAGGATGCCCAAGGTACAGGATAAGGTCAAGGCCATTTTCGGCAAAGAACCGAGCAAGGGCGTTAATCCCGACGAGGTCGTGGCAGTCGGCGCCGCTATTCAGGGCGGAGTGCTTAAGGGAGAGGTAAAGGATGTCCTTCTTCTGGACGTTACGCCCCTGTCCCTTGGCATAGAGACGCTCGGAGGGGTATTTACAAAACTTATAGAAAAGAATACGACCATCCCCACCAAGAAGAGTCAGATCTTTTCAACGGCGGCTGATAATCAGCCTGCTGTTGAGATACATGTACTCCAGGGTGAAAGGGAGATGGCGGCCAACAATAAGACCCTTGGGAGGTTTCAACTGTTGGGGATACCGCCTGCGCCGAGGGGCATACCGCAGATCGAGGTGACCTTCGACATAGACGCGAACGGCATAGTCAGCGTGTCTGCCAAGGACATGGGCACGGGTAAGGAGCAGTCCATTAAGATTACCGCCTCAAGCGGGCTATCGGAAGAGGAGATCAAGAATCTCGTCAGGGATGCAGAACTGCACTCGGATGAGGATAAAAAGAAAAGGGAGCTTGTGGATGCCAGAAATATGGCCGATTCCCTTATCTATTCGACGGAGAAATCCTTGAAGGAAGAGGCGGCCAATGTTGATGATGCCGCTAAAAATAATATCAACCAGGCTATTGAAAAACTCAAAAAGGCCATGGAGGGAGACAACCCGGCAGAGATTAAACGCCTGACCGATGAACTTACCCAGGCATCCCATAAGCTTGCGGAGGCCATGTATGCCAGGGCGTCTGCAGAGCAGCAGGCCCAGCAGTCGAGCGCCGGACAGGAGGGTTCTTCGAAGGGTAAATCCGGGGATGACGATGTAGTGGACGCTGATTTCGAGGAAGTCAAGAAATGAAAGTCAACTTGCTTTCGGCAAGGAAGGCCATCTCCGCCGTTCTGGCGGGGGTGGCCTTTTGCACTTTACTTGGCCAGGGAACGGCATTTCCCATGGGTAAGGTGCAGCAAAGGACCTCTGCGTCAAACCTTTACTCAGAGGCGGATCTGGCCTTTCTCTCAGGCCGCAACCTGGAGGCGCTTAATGCCTTCCAGGGGTTTCTCAGGGACAATCCGGACTCGCCTGAAGGCATGGCCGTCAGGTATAAGATCGCCCGCATATATTTCAACATGGGTGATTTTCAGAATTCCATAAGCGCTTCAATGGAATGGCTCAACCTTTATCCTGAAAATCCCCTGAGGATTGAAGTGATGTCTTTACTGGGCAGCAGCTACAATTCCCTAGGCAACAAACCCGAGTCCTTAAGATGGCGGCTTACAGCCCTGAAGGCGGATACCGGCCAGGATTTCCAGGTCTTGAAGGAGGGTTTAAAGGCCGGGACAATTGACCTGATAAAATCATCCTCCGGCGAAGAACTGGAGGAAATGGCAGGATACGCCGCTGACAGCGATTATATCCCATATATCTTCCACAGGCTCGCGCTGATATCCCTTGAGGAGGAAAGGCCTGAGGACGCCGGAAATTATGCCCTTCAGCTTGTCCGCTCATCTCAGGATGAGACATGGGTCTCCATTGGACGCGAACTCCTTGACAGGGTAACGGAAAAGAAAGGCGGGGTGAATGATGAGGGGACAATAACCATCGGATGCCTGTTGCCCCTGACCGGGCCCTTTGCCCTCTATGGGCAGGAGGTGCTGAACGGCATAATGCTGGGAATGGATCTTTTCAACGTCAGGCAGGAGGGCTGTCCTGTAGAACTTGTGATTAGGGATACCATGGGGGATGCGGAAAAGACGGTCGCAGGTTTAGAGGAACTGGTCAGAGAGGAAAATGTAACTGTAATTCTGGGCCCCCTTGCGTCAAATGAATCCACTGCGGCGGCAAAGAAGGCCCAGGAACTGGGCATTCCTATAATTACTTTTAGTCAGAAGGACGGTATCACTAATGAAGGAGATATGGTGTTCAGGAATTTCCTGACCCCTTCAAAGGAGATTGAGGCCATTGTGAACAGGGCTATTGCCGGGATGGGGATAAAAAAAATTGCCGTCTTTTATCCTGACAAGACCTATGGCCGGTATATGAGGGACCTCTTTCGTGAAGAGGTCAGACTGATGGGGGGGGCCATTACCGCTGATGTCTCTTATGAACCCGATCAAACCGATTTCTCGGAGGCGATAAAGAAACTGGTGGGTCCGGAGTTCTTTAATAAATACTCATCAGGAGAGAAAGACGCAGGATATTATGACATGACAGCCATGCAATCAGGCATCCCGGGCTATGAGACGATCGGTGATCAGACAGGAGTAGAGGAAGAAGGGCCGGTCCTGGATTTCGAGGCTGTTTTTATCCCTGATAACTATCAGAAGATTGCCATGATAGCACCGCAATTTCCTTACTATGGGATCTTTAATGTCCCTTTTTTTGGCACAAGTCTGTGGATGTCCGATGATCTTATTTCAACGACCGGCAGCTTTATACAGGGGGCGATATTTCCTGTCGGGTTTTCCCCCTATGCCTACAATGCGGGGATAGACGAATTTCTTGCGGACTACAGGGGTAGCTTTCAGGAGGAACCGGATGTACTGGCAGCGAACGGATATGATACAATAAAGTTTATTAGGGATATCCTTGATAACAACAGCGTAAACTCCAGAAATGATCTTCAGAAAAAGCTGTTCAATGTTGATTTCAGAGGTGTCACAGGGGAGATAACATTCGGTGAAGATGGAGAGGTCAGGAAGGAACCCCTGCTTATGACCGTTGAAAAAAATGTATTTAAGATAGTGGAATAAAAAAAGAGGCTGACCCGTCTTTGTAAAGACTTCGGCGCGGCAAGCGGGCGCATGGAGTGATAGAAGATTTGAGATCTCAAATTTGAGATTTCAAATCTTTTTGTTTTTTGCCGCTTATCATGGCAACAACAATACTTAGTTCATAAAGCAGGATTATGGGTATGGCCATCATAAACTGGGATACCACATCCGGAGTGAGGACGGCTCCTATGATGAAGGCAATCAGGATTGCGAATTTTCGGTATGCTTTTAATCCCGCCGCTGTTACAAGACCGACCCTGGAGAGGAACAACACAACAACAGGCATATCGAATATTATGCCGAAGGCAATCAGCAGCTTAAAGGACAGGGAAAAATATTCCTTTGCCGAGGGAAGTGCGCTTATTTTATCTGTGGCAAAGCCCAGCAGGAACTTGAACGCCTGAGGAAACACGAAAAAATAACCGAAGAGCGCGCCGCCTATAAAAAGCATACAGGTTATTATCGCGGATATCAGCAGGCCTATCCTTTCATTTACAGCAAGCCTTGATGCCTTATACCTGTATATCTGGTAAAAGATGTAAGGGCCGGCCAGCATAATCCCTGAGAAAAAGGCAATCTTGATATATATAAAGAACATCTCAGTGAGACCTGTAAAGATCAGATGATTTTCTCCACTGAGGCTCTCCCTTAAAGGCAATGTCATTGCCTTGAATATATTCTCAGCAAAAAAATAGGTTGCAATGATGCATACACCTACCGCAATGGCGCTTTTGATAAATATTTTTCTGTATTCAACAAGAGTACCCTGGGTAGGCCGGTTTTTACCGGTCTTCATCCGCTGTATTCTCCTTTTTTTCTGCCTTTACAGGTTCTGTTTCAGAAGCAGATTCAATCTCTTTCGGTGACTCTGCGGATTCGACTGATCCTTTAGCCTCAGCTGTTTCCGGAGCGCCGGATGATTCCGGCGCAGGCGGTGTTCCGGTTCCCCCAGCTGATGCATGATCGCCGTTCGGTTCTGTCGCGGCCGATGGAACTGTTTTTTGAGACCCCTCCGTATCAGCCGGTTTCTCAGGGGAATCCTTGTCTTTATCCGGGGGCGGCGCAGGTTCCTCGTTTATGGCTTTATTAAATTGGTTAACGGAGTCTGAGATGTCAGACTTGATCTCCTTAAGGCTGCTGTCAAGATTATCCTTGATCCCTTTAAGATCCTCTTTGATATTTTCATCGATATCAAGGCTTTCTTTCATCTCCTGGGTGGCTTTCTTGAACTCGCTTAGCCCTTTGCCGAGAGCCTTCGCGAGTTCCGGTAGTTTATTCGGACCAAAGACCAGAAGTGCGATGATCCCTATTATTATCAATTCGGGGAATCCTATGCCAAACATGATGTTCTCCTTATTTTCCTTATAGGATAATTTAATTATTTGTCCAGAGGCAATATAATATATTTAGATGTTTTTCATCATTGCCGTCTCATCGCAGTCCGGAAATTTCGGGCATTTAAGACAGTCAGCCCATATCTTATGGGGAAGGGCTGCTTTATCTATTTTTTTAAAGCCCATTTTTGAAAAGAAATCAGTAACATAAGTGAGTGCAAAGACCTTTTTTACCCCCATGGATACCGCTTCTTCAAGGCATTTGTTTGCCAGGAGAGTCCCGAAGTCTCTTCCCCGGAAGCTTTCCATTACAGCCAGAGACCTTATCTCTGCAAGATCCTCCCAGCATATATCCAGGGCGCAAACCCCGATTATTTGGCCGTTCTCAGAACTGTTTTCCAATATGAAAAAGTCCCTTATATGTTCATAGATCTCGCTCAGGGACCGGGGTAATAAAAGACCCTGCCCGCCAAAATGGCCCAGTATGCGGTGTATCTGCCCGGCCTCATTTATGCGGGGCTTTCTTATATAATCTTTAATCGATGCTTGTGACATAACCTTTTAAACCTGTTTTTTCTTCCAGTTTTTTTGAATACGCCCGGGCCTGTGACTGGTCGGAAAACCGGCCGCACCTCACCCTGTAATATTTTTTCCCCTTAACGGTTGACTCATAATAATAGGCATCAAAACCTTTTTCAAGAAGGTCTTTTACAGCCTTTTCAGCGTTTGCAAGTTCGGATATGGCGGCGACCTGGACGGTGTATTGTCCGGAACCGGATTTGACCGTGGAACCGCCGGAAGGTTTATTGTTGTTGTCGGCGGGG
>JAFGIC010000001.1 GCA_016929815.1 Deltaproteobacteria bacterium | reverse complement strand
TTTTACAATTTTTTAACAATTATTTTCCGCGCATCATAATTTGAGCATGCGTAATTTTTATATCCTGTTTCTTTATAATAAATTCCAATACTTGCACTGTCCAATATCCCAATATGATATCAATTATTGACATTTAAGCAACCTTATTCTAGTGTCCCATTCTATTTATGATTCAGGTGAATAGTAAGTTTTTACCATGACGGAAATAATACAGACAAATAAATTCCGAAAACTTTTTATCAAAGGTTTTGTGATAACATCCCTTACAGCCTTGTTTGCCGGTATGGGCGTGTATCTGATGTTGTTCATATTGGAGCTGCTGCCGGTATCGAGGAATATGCTCGTATTTTTAACAGTGCTCTTGTATGCCCTGGCTTTCGCAATTGCCAAGGCAGGGATGAATTTAAAACTGGATTTTTATCCCTTTTCCGTTGGCAGAGATGACGCTGATGATTCCGACAGGAAGCAGGTTCCCATAAGAAGGCCATTTATCCTGAAAATTTTCACCGTTATCTGGGTGGCCACGGGGATCTGCGCTGTGTTCTGGCTGACCCCTGCTTTTATCATTTTCTGGTACTCGCTTCATTACCCAAATCAAATAATCATGATCTTCTCCTTTGTATCCGGTTTGTTTGCCGCGATATTATACTATTTTTTGAAAGATGATATTATTACTACGATTAAAGACCGTTTAGTTTTTTTTACAGGCAGCTCCAGCGGTGTGATTATTGCCTTATTTATTATCTATCACTTCATGAGTAATCGAGTCTTTGTAACCTGGGAATAAGTTGTTTGTTATATTACATGAAATGAAGTATCATCAAAAATTTTTATTACGGCTGTATTATGGACTATTATCCCAACCTGACTGAAAAAAATCTTATCAAGGCTCGCAAAGTCCTATTCAACGTTGTTGATTTTCTCGAAAGTGAAGGCATCGGCTATCATCTTGAGGGAGGTACATTGCTTGGACTGGTTCGTGACCATGAACTGCTTCCCTGGGATCATGATGTTGACCTGTCAATTAACGTGGATGACTCCAAGAGATTCGCAAAAAAAAGATGGAAGCTTTTTTTAAAAGGCTATAGAGTTACGACACGCAAGATGTACAGGGATACAGGCGCCTTTAAAAAAGGTCAATACAGGATATTCAAGGTCAAACAATTTCTACCGTCAATAATAAAATGGGCATTCCCTGTAGTGAAAAAATATATGGTCGTAGCAGATGTCTTTGTCAAGGCGAGCGATAAACAGTTTACCTATTGGCAGGCAATGGATAAGATAATGAGGGTGGATAATAAATATTATTCGAGTTATGAAATTATTGAATATAATGGATTAAAATTAAGAGTGCCGTTTGAATACGAGAATTACTTAACGGATAAATTCGGTGATTGGAAAACCCCTGTTCAAAAATGGAATTGCGGTGAAAATGAAAAAACTATTGTCGGCGACGCATTCAATTTTTGATTGTGATTTTATATTTGAAAGGACATAGGAATGGAGATAATCATTCTAGCCGCTGGAATGGGCTCCCGTCTCGGGAATCCTTTTCCTAAACCTCTTACGGTTTTAAAAACAGGCAAGTCAATAATGCTTTCCCAGCTTGAAAATCTTGCCGCTGCTTTTCCTGATAATCGGGCCACCATTGTAGTAGGTTTTAAAAAAGAGATGATCATGGAGGCGTTCCCTGATCTTGTCTTTATCTATAACAATGAGTTCGATACCACAAATACATCAAAGAGCCTATTCAGGGCCCTGCG
Organism: Deltaproteobacteria bacterium; assembly: GCA_016929815.1. Classification (GTDB taxonomy): domain Bacteria; phylum Desulfobacterota; class DSM-4660; order Desulfatiglandales; family HGW-15; genus JAFGIC01. The sequence continues at coordinate 2,439 of JAFGIC010000001.1, read as the reverse complement.
AAATGTCAATCACACAGGAGCGCTGTGGCTCAATGGAGATGTCGTATTTGATCCGGCAGTCCTCGAAAAAATCAAGCCCCTGATCAATAATGGCAGGTCCTTCGTATGTGTCAACAGGAGTCGGGTAGGTGAGGAAGAGGTCAAGTACACCATCGATGCCAGGGGCTTTATCAGGGAGCTTTCAAAAAAGGTGAAAAACGCGCTCGGCGAGGCCGTGGGCATTAATTACATCAGCAAGAAGGATGTGAAAACGCTTTTAAAAAGACTCGATGAATGCGATCCCAATGACTATTTCGAGAGGGGCATTGAGCTAGCTATTGAGAAAGACGGCCTTGAAATTGTTCCTGCTGATATCTCGGAATTCACCTGCGTGGAAGTAGACTTCAGGCAGGACCTGGAAAAGGCAAATGAACTCCTATAATTATTTTGCTGTTTTTTATGTGGAAGAGCCCTATTATCTTCCTCATTTTCTTCCTGTTTCCGACGAGATGAAACAACGCGATCTCCCTCATGCATGGCTTTTCCCGGACAAAACAATTAAGAATTCAGGAGCAATAGCGGAAGGCCTGGGATTGAGGCTTCTTAAGGGCGTCCCCGAGAATCCGGAGGCCGGCGCGGATTTTTTTATCTTCGGAAACGGTTATGATAGGCTGGCATCTGTCCCGGGCGTTACTGTCCTGATATATCACGGGATCGGAACCAAGTCATGCTATTATGAAAGGGACCTGAACAGGTTTAATATCCGCTTTGTAGAAGGCGAATACAGGAAAAAAGAGCTGGATTCCCGATCCCCTGCAGCTGGGCAGAAACGCCCCGTGGTGGGCTTCTCCAAGCTTGATCCTGCTGTCCGTTTTTCCCCTGCCGACCGCGAGGAGTTCCTTGTTTCCCTCGGGCTTGATCCGTCCCGTAAAACAGTGATCTACGCGCCTACTTATTATCCGAGTTCTATTGAACTCATGGACAGGCGTTTCCCTGAAGATTGCGGCAACCTGAACCTGATTGTAAAGCCACATCAGTTCTCATACAGCGCAAGGTACAGAGGACAGATTCGAATGATGGAAAAATGGGAAAAGAGCAGTAATGTTCATCTTGCAGGGCCTGAGGAGTATAATATACTCCCCTTTTTCTCCGTATCTGATGTAATGATTTCAGACGAGTCCTCGGCAATCTTTGAGTTTGCAGCCCTTGGAAAACCTGTTATCCGCAACCGTTTTGTAAATCTAAGGCTCTCCTACAGGCTTTTCCCATGGAAACTAAGGAAAAGAATGGACGGGGATATAGAGCGATATTCCGGTATTGCCAGGAACGCCTGCGATTATCAAGAAACCATTCAGATGCTCCGGGAAATAATCACTGTTCCTCCCGTGGATAACCCAAGGATGAAACAGTATTACCGCGAGTTGATTGGCGATGTGGACGGCAAGGCGTCGGAAAGAATTGTCGATTACCTGTTGTCACATTCAAGGCATTGATACATATGAACAGCATTATGATTATTCGACCAAGCGCCATCGGCGACATTGTAATGGCATCCCCCATGTTACGCGTCCTTCGCAGGCATTATCCCGATGCCTATATAGCCTGGGTAACTGAACCGGCTTACATTGATATACTGAGACATAATGCATCCCTTAACGACATAATTGTATGGAATAAAAACGAATGGAGAGACCTTTTCAAGAAACGGAGATTTTCTCTATTGCAGCATAGGATATCCGAATTCTCTCACCAGTTGAAGAAAAGGGGATTTGATCTTGCCATAGATGCACAGGGACTTCTTAGAAGCAGATGGCTTGCATGGATGTCAGGTGCAAAAGAACGCGTGGGCCTTGAATCAAAGGAGCCTGGGCGGTTTCTGATGACAAAGGTCATCTCAAGGGGTGTCCACACGCATGTAATGGGGTCGGAATACAGGCACATGATGGAGACGCTTGGTCTTGAGCCGGGAGACTTCCACCCCGAAATAATACTCTCCAGGGAGGATGAGGTATCGGCCCATGAAATGCTGGAACAGCTCAAGGTCGGTAACGGCTATGCAGTCTTTGCCCCTTTTACTACGCGCCCGCAGAAACACTGGATCCCCGGTCGATGGTCTGAGCTTGCCCAGGGGATCATGGTAGATCTCAGACTGCCGGTTGTCCTTCTCGGGGGGGAGGCCGATTTGAAAAGCGCTATGTCCATAGAAGAGGCTGCAAAAGTTCATATATTCAATCTGGCAGGTCTCACCACACTCGGACAGAGCGCGGCGATAATCAGGTGCGCCTCTCTGCTGATCGGTGTTGACACGGGCCTGACACACATGGGGGCGGCCTTTGACACCCCGACCATTGCCCTTTTCGGCGCCACATGCCCATATCTTTACACATCAGGCCAAAAGACCTCTGTGATATATAACCGGATGGTGTGCTCCCCATGCAGGAGGCGCCCTGTCTGCAACGG
>JAFGIC010000480.1 GCA_016929815.1 Deltaproteobacteria bacterium | reverse complement strand
TAATAACCTCGTCGATCTGTATAGGCTGTGCCGCGCCGTCGTAATCATAATGCCTTTTTTCAAGTTCGATCATTCCCCTGCCCTTCAGGGCATCCGGCTCAAACTGGGTAATTGCCTCGGTGACAATAGGCTTCAGATTCAACCTTTTAAGAGCTCCTTTCATTACCAGCGACCCGAGATCCACAACAGAGGTAGATTTAAGGGTTCCGCCGAATGTCCCTACCGCAGTTCTGGCTCTTGATACAATCACAACATCTCTCATAATCATTTCTCCTTTAGTATTTTAAACATATAATTTTTGTATGAATTATCATAAAAACTTAAGACATGAATATATAGAGATGTTCCTCTAAGTCAAGCGAAATCAAGACAATAAGCAAGTAAATATGGGAATCAGGCAAATAAATATTAAAAAACTCAAAAAGCAATAAAATCCCTGTTGTTCAAAATTCATTAATCTGATATTTAACTTCAATATTTCTGATAACTAAAGGAGAACCCTATGAATCCGCTTGCAAAGGAATTAAATGATATCCTGATCAAATCCAATCCCTATACCTATGAAATGCTCTCCGACGTCGGGAAAGAGCTCTATTTCCCGAAAGGGATACTGACCCAGAGCGCCGAGGCGAAGGAAAAGGCGAATAAATTCAACGCCACAATAGGCATGGCCAGCGAAAAGGGAGAGGTCATGCACTTCTCTTCCGTAATGTCCATGATATCGGGTCTTAAAGCCGACGAAACCATATCATATGCCCCTTCCTATGGAATAATGTCTCTCAGGAAGGCCTGGAAGGATTCAATAATTGATAAAAATCCAACCTTAAAAGGCAAGGATATAAGTATCCCGGTTGTAACCAACGCCATAACACACGGGCTTGCGGTCGTATCCGAGATGTGGGTGAATCCCGGGGACGCAATCATAATTCCGGACATGATGTGGGGCAATTACCGCATGATATTTGAAGTAAGAAGATCCGCAAAGATAGTCCAGCATCCCCTTTTCGATGCGGACTGTAGATTAAACCTCAAGGCCTTTGAGGAATGCGTTGCCAGAGAGGCCGGGAAAAGGGAGAAGGTTATTGTTCTCCTCAACTTCCCCAATAATCCTACAGGTTACAGCATCACAAGGGAAGAAGGTGACAGGATCGCCGATATACTGACAAAGACTGCAAGATCGGGCAAAAACGTAATTGCGGTCACCGACGATGCCTATTTCGGTCTTTTTTATGAAGAAGAGGTAATGAAGGAATCCATATTTTCCCTCCTTGCCGACAGAGACCCGAGGCTTATGGCAATAAAGCTGGACGGCGCCACAAAGGAGATATATGTATGGGGTCTGAGGGTTGGATGCATCACCTACGGCACTGTTGTAAACGGTCCGTCAAGGCCATTTTATGAGGCGCTGGAGAAAAAGACCGCCGGGGATGTCAGAGGCACCATTTCAAACGCCTCCCATCTCAGCCAGACCATCGTGCTGAACTCACTGGAGTCGGATATTTTTCCGAAGGAAAGAGATGAAAAATTCGCCCTTATGAAAAATCGCGCCATGGAATTAAAAGAGGTGCTGAAGGACCCGAAATATGCTAAGGTATGGGATATGTACCCATTCAATTCCGGCTATTTCATGTGTATAAGGGTAAAGACGGTGGACGCTGAGGCATTAAGGATCCACCTGCTTGATAAATACGGCGTCGGTCTGATTTCCCTTGGGAAAACTGACCTTCGTATAGCCTTTTCCTGCATTGAGAAGGAAGATATCCGGGAATTGTTTGATTTGATTTACCGGGGCATACAGGATCTGACCAAATGATATAATCCTATTTGGGCAAAGGTTATGTTTGCTGACCTTTTAAAACGCATAGAAGACATCAGCGAAAATGACTGGGCAAGATCAGTCCGTCCTGATGATGTCTTCTGGACCAGGATGAAGGAATGGTTGAATAACATTATTTTGCCCGAATTTGTCTATCGGTTCTCCAACGAGATAGACGAGATCATCCGCATTGATCCGGACCTGAGCGAACGCGAGATCCTTGAGAACGTTGCCATGCAGATGGTACAGTCTCTTGAAGCCATTAACGCCTCCGTCCGCATTTATGACCCAGACGCAGACCAGCTGCTTTCCTTCGGCTCCTGGCCTCAGGAGGAGGAAACAAGAGAGACTCACATATCCCTTGAAAATAGCATCGCCGGAGACGTCCTCAAGTCAGGCAGGGAATTTCTTGTCCCCAACATCATGAAAGAGGATAAGTATCTCGACAAGACCATTGTGGAGCGTAAAGGCGCCAATTCTCTGCTTGCAATCCCCTTTGAGATCCCTACATTTTTCCCCCATGAAAGGAGCACGGTAGGGGTAATACAGATATATTTCTCACAGGTTGACCGCTCATTCTCACCCCTGGAGGTCCGGATGGCCAGACTCATGGCCAACAGACTGGGCTTTGTCATTGCCAGAAAAAAGATCCTTTCCATGCAAAAGGTAAATGTCAAAAAGGAAAAGATCGTAAGACAGATATTTCAGAAACTCGGCTCTTCCCAGGGCGTCAAGATGAAGGATATCTTTAACCGGATCATCCCTGAGCTGGCCGATATAGTCAACCTTCAGTACTGTGCCCTCTTTTCCGTTTCAAGCGATCGCAACAACGTGGTTCTTGAGGCAGGGTATCCTGACTCTACATCTTATCACGGCATCGGAAAGAGTTTTCCCATTAACAGCGAGCCTGCCTTTGAACTGGTGGTCGGGCTGAAGGAAT
>JAFGIC010000479.1 GCA_016929815.1 Deltaproteobacteria bacterium | reverse complement strand
TTTATGAACTCACCTGTTTCCGTGGATGTGGAGCTGAATTATGATGTAGATGCTATATACCTTGGCGACGCCTATATGGATACTAGCGAGGATCCGGATGAATGGAAAGGGAAGCTGTATAAGGTGGCTGTTCCGTGGTCCATAGTGGATGAAGTAGCCGTTTATTCGAAAATTCCTAACAACATCACCAGCCCATGGACATTCGTTACCCTTTTTAATGCGGAAAAACCCATAACATCCTCATGCGCTCTCAGCATGGACGGAATTGGAAATATGTGGGTTTTTGTCGGCTCAGGTCGTTATTTTAATAATGATGATAAAATAAATACGGATAAACAATACATGTTCGGCATAAAAGACCCCTTTTATAATAAGCAGATGTATGAGTCCACTTATTACCATAAATTTACCGCATCCAGGGATCCGGATACATTTAACCTCCTTAATTCCGATCCATATCTGATCCTTGATGATGAGAGCATATATCTTGATGATGACAATGATGGAGTGATGGATTGGGAGAGTGAATATGATTCTGGCAACTATTTCGGGACATGGAAAGAGTTGCTTAATGGAAATGAAACGGATTTCGACGGGGCAAGAAAGATGGATGGCTGGAGAAGGAGCCTTATCATCGAGAGAGAGCGCATTATTACAAAATTTGCAATCCTGGGAGGCATGGTCTTTACGCCCTCCTTTGTCCCGAATGCGGACATCTGCGGTTATGGAGGCGAAAGCTATCTCTATGGTCAATACTATGAGACAGGGACGGCCCATCCTGATGTGGGATTGGATGAAAATGAGATGGAAGACATAGTAAAACAGATGATGGATAAGATATCTTTAGGTTTAGGAATGGCTTCAAGCGTGGGCCTGCATGTGAATTTGGATGGGTTCCCAGACGATGACGATGATGACGACGACGATAGCGATGCTACAGGCTTTATCCAGGACAGCTCAGGTACTATTGATGAGATAGGCCTTGATACGGCCTTTGAAATAAAGAGCGGACTTAGATCATGGAGGGAAAGATAATGGGGAGAATTAATAAAAAGCAAAAAACTGAGCAAAGATGCAAGAAATTTTTTTACCCTTTGATTATGACAGTCATAATTCTTATCACCGCAGTAAATATAACCTACGGGGGGAGTAAAATTACGGATACTGAAGGAGAAACAGGTTTTGTCATTATTAAAGAAATAGAGAAAAATTACCTAACAACCGATGACGGACAATTCCTTGTATCGGAAAAGACAAAGATTTATAATCAAGACGCTGTCGAGATAAGTTATAGCGATATTAAAAAGGCTGCCAAGGCATCTATAATATTTCAGCGAATAGGCGGAGAACTTGTTGCGCTGGAGATTATCGCGAAATTCGAGCAAAAAAAGTTGCCGGAATAGTATGTAATTACCTCCCACTGACCCTCTCCCACTGCGGGAGAGGGTCAGTGGGGCGCCCCCCTTCTTGATGCTTATTTGTTCTCAGCCCGTCAGGTATCTTCAGAAGATTTTCATTGCCATGATTAACCTGAAAATAGTATATTTCAGTTGCCGTTAATTTTGCCTGATAATCTTTTAACTGCAATAACAGACAGGTGTCTATGAGCAAAAAAAATACCGGGAACCTGCTGCCGGATGAAGATGTCCTTGATATCCTCTTAAAGGCCGGTCTTATCTCCGAGGATCAGAGACAGGAGATACTGGTCAAAAAGGCCAGGATCAAGAACAGGCTCGAACAGGTAAGGACCATGGGGAGCGCCTCGCCCGGATCAAAGTCAAAGATAGTTAATCCCGTAACTATTGTGGACATTGTAGCTTCGCTGGGATTCCAGAGGGTTGACGCCCCCGGGAAGACACTTGATGAGGAGGCTGTTTATCAGGCCCTTGCCAGGGCATGGAAGATGCCCTACAAAAAAATCGACCCCCTGAAGCTGGATCTGAATCTTGTAACAAGCACCATACCCCTTACCTTTGCCATGAAACACCTTGTGCTCCCCGTAAGGATCAAGGACGGATCCCTGATAGTGGCGACCTCCAACCCGGCGGACCCTGAGGTAATGGCCGACATCGCCCAGGTAAGCAAGATGAAGGTTCAGCCGGTCCTCTCCACCAAGACGGATATAATAAAGCTTATAAGCGAGTTCTTTGGGTTCAAGCGCTCCATCATGGCAGCCGAATCCCAGTATGCAGGACCAACCATCGACCTGGGCAACCTGGAGCAGTTTGTCCGCCTCAAATCCTCAGAGGAACTTCTTTCAGACGACCAGCATGTAGTTAATGCGGTTGATCACCTCTTCAGCTACGCCTTTGACCAGAGGGCGAGCGATATACATATTGAGCCCAAAAGGGATAAGAGCATTGTCAGATTGAGGATAGACGGGACCCTGCATACGGTATATACCCTTCCCAAGGCGGTGCACCCGGCCATTACAAGCAGGATAAAGACCATTGCCAGGCTTGATATGGCGGAAAAACGCAGGCCCCAGGACGGAAGGATAAAGATGGAGAGGGCCGGCGTTGAATCCGAGATCAGGGTCTCCTCCATACCTGTCGCCTTCGGGGAAAAGATGGTAATGAGGATAATGGACCCGGAGATCCTCTTCCAGGATCTGGAAGACCTGGGCTTTACCTCCATGGATCTCCTGCGCTATCAGCAATTTATCAGCATGCCCCATGGGGTAATACTTGTAACAGGCCCCACAGGCAGCGGCAAGTCAACAACCCTGTATTCATCCCTCAGACGACTGTCAACGCCTGACATCAACATAACCACAGTGGAAGACCCTATTGAGATGATATATGAGGACTTCAACCAGATCGCTGTCCAGCCTGCTGTCGGCATAACCTTTGCCTCCATACTAAGAAACATACTCAGACAGGACCCGGATATCATCATGATAGGCGAGATGAGGGACCTTGAAACCGCTGAGAACGCGGTGCAGGCAGCCCTTACAGGGCATCTTGTCCTTTCTACCCTTCATACAAACGACGCGCCTTCATCCATAACAAGGCTCCTTGACCTCGGAGTTCCTTCCTTTCTCATAAAGGCCACCCTTGTGGGAATAGTGGCACAGAGACTTGTCAAGAAGATATGTCCTGAATGCAAGGAATCCTTTGAGATGGATTCATCGGAGCTGGAGGCCCTGGGGCTGGACATAGGCAAGAAGGGACCGGTTACCCTTCAAAGGGGTAAAGGCTGCCTTAAATGTCGCGGCACGGGGTATTATGGAAGGAGCGGGATATATGAGGTCCTCCCAATAACAGAGTCGATACAGGCCCTGATAAACCAGGAGGCGGACACCAGGAAGATCCGCGACACAGCCGTTCAGGAGGGCATGGTGACCCTGAGGGAAAATGCGATTAAAAAACTTCTTGACGGTACGACCACCTATCAGGAGGTCCTCCGCGTTACCTGGGAACAACTCTAATGCTTGCTCACCTTAACATCTCCAATTTTGCCATCATAAAACGGCTCGAAATAGACTTTAATCCCGGTCTCAACATCATATCCGGTGAAACAGGCGCAGGCAAGTCCATCATAATAAATGCCGTTAATCTTATCCTAGGCGGGAGGGCGTCATCCGATATTATAAGGGGCGGGACCGAGGAGGCGCGGGTCGAGGCGCTCTTCAATCTCCCGGACAATTCACCGCTCAGGGGCTTTATGGATGAATTCGGCCTGCCTTTTGACAATGAGGTACTGATAAAAAGGACCATTTCCCGCGAGGGGCGCAACAGGATAACAATAAACGGTTCAGTTGCCACCCTGCAGATGCTTGCAAGGCTCGGCATGTTCATGATCAGCATCTCAGGCCAGCACGAACACCAGATACTTCTAAGGCCCGAGAATCACCTCTTACTGCTTGATGAGTTCGGCGGGCTCATGCAAGAGCGGGAGGCCCTTGCGGAGGCATTCAATGAATACGAATCTGTAAAGGCAAGGCTTAAGGGTCTTGAGAGGGAGATAAGGGAGGCAAGGGAACGGCAGGACCTTTCCATGTTCCAGATCAGGGAGATCGAGGCGGCAGCCCTTGTCGAGGATGAAGATGTGATGCTTGAGGATGAAAGAAAGAGGCTCAGGTATGCGGAAAGCCTGAGGGAGATAATCAATGAATCATATCAGATCCTGTACGAAAAGGAAGACTCGGTGTTGTCCGGGGTCGCCCAATGCATAAAGAACCTGGAAAAGGGCATCGAACAGGACAGGCAGCTTAGATCTCTGTCGGACCTGCTCTCCTCGGCCAAGGCGGAACTGGAAGAGGCGGGGATAGAACTGAGGGACTTCAGGGAGAACATAACTGATGATCCGGCTAGGCTTGAGCAGGTCGAGGAAAGGATACAGGTTATAAACAGGCTTAAGAGGAAATACGGGCCGGAGATAAAGGACGTAATAGCCCTAAAGGAAAGATTGAACGGGATGATCTATAACAGGGAGCAGATGGAAGAGCTGCTGAAGGAGACGGCTAAGGAGCTGAAAAGGCATGAAGAGGCACTGATATCAATGGCCGTCAATCTTTCGGAAAAGAGGAAAGACACTGCAAACCGGATTGAAAAGGAAGTGGAGGCGGAGCTTAATCTCCTTGACATGAAGGTGACCAGGTTCAAGGCGGGATTCAGGGATGAGGTTAAGGAGGGGCCGGGAATGATAGATTCTATCAGGCCCGACGGTTTCGACCGGGTTGAGTTCCTTCTCTCCGCGAACGTAGGCGAAGATCTCAGGCCGCTGTCGAGGATTGCCTCGGGCGGCGAGCTTTCGAGGATCATGCTGGCACTTAAGACTATCCTTGCAAGGAGCTCATCCGTTGAGACCATAATATTCGACGAGATAGACGCCGGCATCGGAGGGGCCACGGCTGAGACGGTTGGGGAAAAACTAAGGTCCCTCTCCGAATACAATCAGGTATTATGCATTACACATCTACCGCAGATAGCGGGAAAGGGAGACACTCACTTTATTGTAAAAAAGGAGGTCAGGGACAACAGGACCCAGACAGCCATTACACTCTTGAGCCGGGAAGAAAGGGTAAGAGAGTTGGCCCGTCTTCTGGGAGGAAAGGTTATATCAGAGAGGGCAATGGCCCACGCGGAAGAGATGCTTAAAGGGGCATGAATGCCGGCCATCCGCCAATAAGTCCGGGAATTTTAGCCGGCGCTAACTTTTAAAAATAAGCGATGCTAAAATTCCGTCACCCCGGCAGAGGCCTGGGTCTATAAATAATTAAAAACACTGGATTCCAGTCATTCGACAAGCTCATGATCCTGAGTTTATCGAAGGACCTTTGCCGGAATTACGAAAAATTTTTACATTTTAATATGTATTTATACAATTAAGCACTAGTGCCTTATAAAAAAGAAAGGGTATGTAAAATTACATGGCCTTGTTCCCAAATCTTTTCAGCCCGAAAAAGGTGGGAAAAGTCACGTTCCGCAACCGGATATTCGCGGCGCCCAACATGATGGTCAGGCTTGAAAACGGACGTCCTGTTGACGATGTCGTCGGCTTTACCGAGGCAAAGGCAAGGGGAGGCGCCGCACAGGTCACGCTGGGCAGCACACCCTGCGACATTGAGGCGCTCATCGCTCTGCCGGATACTGATGTTGAGGCCTCACAGGATTTTCTAATCCTGAAGGAGCTGGCCTTAGTGATTAAAAGGCACGGCGCCGTTGCATCCATTGAACTCATACATGCGGGAGGCGCAGCCGAGCCTTTCATGAAGATGAGGATGATCGGCGGACGCATTCCAATGGGCCCCACCGCTTACAGAAAAAGATCAGGGACCTTCGTTATTGAGATGGACGAAGAGATGATTGAAAAGACAATCATCGACTCGGCAAGGGCCGTGCAGATCTACAGGCGCGCCGGATTCGATATGATTATGATTCAGGGCGGCCACTTCTGGCTCTTGAATCAGTTCCTGTCACCCCTGTGGAACAAAAGGACCGACCGTTTCGGCGGAAGTCTTGAGAATCGCGCCCGATTTCCCGTCATGATGCTTGACCGTATCAGGGGTGCGATCGGCAGCGCCATGCCTATCGAATACAGGCTGAGCGGCTCGGACCTTATTGATGGAGGCAACAGGGTAGAAGACATTATCGAATTCATCCGGCTAATTGAGGACAAAATAGACATTATTCATGTCTCAGCCGGTTCCATGCCCCCACCCACTGATATTACCGCATTCGGTCCCTATGGATGCAATGTCCATCTTGCAGAGAAAATAAAAAGATCCGGCACATACCTTCCTGTCTCGGTAGTCGGCAATATCCTTGATCCTGAGCTTGCTGAAGAGATAATTGCCCAAGGAAAGGCGGATTTTGTGTCAATGGCGCGTGCCCTTGTCGCCGATCCTGAGCTGCCGAACAAGGCAGCTTCAGGCCGCAGAGATGAGATCATTCCATGCATAAGATGCTTTGCCTGCCAGCAGTATGAGAAAAGGGGGTCAGATCGATCGTCGGCATTTGAATGCGCCGTCAATCCAAGGACAGCCAGGAGGCTTAGTGATTTACCTGCGCTCGGTGCAAAAAAGATCCTTGTTGTGGGGGGCGGCGTTGCCGGTATCACCGCGGCCATTACGGCAGATGAAAACTTGCATGAGGTAACGCTTGTGGAAAGGTCGGACGCGCTGGGGGGGCTTCTGAGGTTCACTAATACGGATACGGTCAAGCCGGACCTCAGTCGCCTTTTAAGATACCTCCTTTACAGGGTAGGGGTCTCAAGGATAAGGGTCTTGCTTGACACGGATGCAGAACCCGATTTGGTAAAGGCTGAGGCCCCTGACGCGATCCTTGTCGGAGCTGGTTCGGTTCCTGTTGTCCCTCAAATACCCGGCATTGAAAGGGCCATGCGCGCAACGGATGTGTATAGGTATGAAGAGAAGGTCGGCCAAAGGATCATAATGATCGGAGGAGGAATGACCGGATGCGAGACATCCCTGCATCTTGCCAACCTTGGCAGGGAGGTTACGGTTGTTGAGCTGACTGAGTCAATCGCCAGAGATGCAAATCCGCAGCATCTGGAAGGTCTTATTGTGGCCCTGGCAGAGAAGAAGATAAAATGCCTGACAGGCTTGAACTGTACCGAAATATGCGCTAACGGGATTATGCTTAAGGATAAACAGGGAGTGGAGAGGTTCCTTGAGGCTGACACGGTTGTTTATGCAGTGGGCATGAGGCCTGTCAAGGACGTTGCAGAGCGTTTGTCCGGGCTGGCGCCCTTTGTCATATCAATAGGTGATTGCGCTCATGCAGGTAATATCATGGATGCTGTTTATGACGGATTTTTCAGCGTGCGCAGGCTGTTGTCGTGATTTTGATGTAATCAAGTAGATCATCAACCTTATCAATATGAAGTGTGAACAGGAGATGCGGGAATGAACAAAAAAGGCGTAGCCTTCTCCGGTAATTTCGGTGCGAAGGGTTGGGTTATCATTCTTTTTGCCTTCTTCCTGTTCTGGATGGGCTCTGCATGGCCCATAACAGCGCTTAATGTTATTATCCCCAAGTTTAACGAGATCAACGGATGGGGCACTGCTGCCATGAACAACCTGACGACCCTGGCGAACTGGATATCGCTTATTGGTGCGGCAATCTTTGCATGGTACTGCGACAGGGTCGGCCCGAAGGTTGTTATTGCCATCGGCTGCTTTCTCGGGGCAATATCCCTCTTCTTCTGGGCGCGTTGCGGCTCTCTAATTGAATTTACACTCTGGCAAAGCGTCCTGAATATTGCGGGCACGGCCTTCTGCCAGATCGGACTCGGGGCCTTGATAGCCAACTGGTTCCCCACAAAGAAGGGGCTTGCCATGGGCTGGCTGACCATCGGCGCTGTTGCCCAGGGGATGACCATCGCGAAAAGCCAGTACTATTTAATCGATAACTACAGTTTCAAGGCTTCATTTGATGTCTATGCGGTAGCGTTCCTGATCCTGACGATTGTATGCATCCTGTTCATAAAGAGCAACCCCGAGGAAGCAGGGGCCTTTCCTGACAATGACAGGATCATGACAAGGGAAAAGGTTGAAAAGCTTCGCACCGAGGGCGAGATATACAAGAAGACCAGCCCATGGACTGTCGCAAAGTTGCTGATGACCAAGGAGACATGGCTGATAGGCATTTCAACAGGCATCCTTGCCCTGTTTGTAGTAGGCATCATGAGCAATTTTATTCCCCTCTGCGTTTCACGGGGACTTACAACCGATGAGGCAGTTACCTTGATGATATGGATAGCCCCTGTTGTGGCAGTATTCAGTTATCTGTGGGGTTTTGCGGACCAGAAGATAGGCACAAGAAAAACTACAATTATAATGTTCGCATGGTTCATTGCGACGATCCTGCTTGCCCTGGTTCCAAGCAGGATGGTTTTATATGTTGCACTATTTATGGTCAGCAGCGCCATGGGAGGCGCGAACAACCTGGCAATCTCCATTACCGGTTCGGTATTCGGGCGCTATGACTTCGCAAAGGCATGGGGAGTTATTTATATAATGAACGTTATTGTGCGCTCCTTTGGATTCAGTCTTGTAGGCGGTCTGGCCGGTGTCACGGGAAGTTATACATGTTCCTTTATATCCATGATAGCAGTATCGGCATTAGGGCTAATACTGATGTTCCTGGTCAAGGAAAGACTGCTGGGTAGAAACTTCCTGGATGAATCGGAATTAATGGCCCGGTGAACAGGGAGGGTTTATCTGAAAAAAGGTTAAATATAGAACAAATTTTAATCCCCTCTTAACCTTCTCCTATGACAAGGTGGTCCCCCCTCTTAAAATATGAGGGGGTCAGGGGGAGTTATGAAAGTGATGGGCAAAGCACATGCCGCAAGGTTAGATCTGTTTTAATGTGTCTTTCCCTTGCGCCGTGTGCCCTGCGCCTTTCACCATGGTATGTCATATCTCAGTTATGTTAAAAAATAATCGAGGGCTAAATGGATAATAAAAGCATGAAAATTTTTAACACCGACATCGCCATCGTCGGCGGGGGCGCCGCCGGCATGGCCGCAGCTGTTGCTGCGGCACAGGAAGGGGAAAAGGTAATAATACTGGAGAAGATGAATGCATGCGGGGGAAACGGGCTGTTTCCAATGGGTCTTGCCGCGGTTGGGAGCTATCTGCAGAAGAGCCTGAACATTAAGGCCGATGCCGATGATATGTTCCGTCAGGTCATGGCATATAGCCACTGGAACGCGGACCCCAGGCTGAACCGAGTCCTCATTGACCGGTCAGGCGAGACCATAAAGTGGCTCAGTGACATGGGGGTAAATTTTACCAATGTTATTGCCCACTACCCGGGCCAGAACCCGCCGGTGTACCATACGGTCAGCGGTCCTGGAAATACGGGAAGAGTCGTCATACGAAGGCTTGTTGAGACCTTTAAAAAATTGGACGGAAAGATCCTGAACCACACAAGGGGGAGGCAGCTGCTGTTTGACAAAGGCGGAGCGGTCCAAGGGATTCTGGCTGAGACAGACAAGGGAGAACAGATCCGTGTTGACGCGTCTGCCGTGATCGTTGCCACGGGTGGTTTTGCAGGAAACGATGACCTTTTGGGGCGGCTAATCCCGGACTATGACCCGAAGGACTATCTGTATATACACGGCGCGAGGCCTGAAGGCGACGGTTTTATCATGATGGAACAGGCAGGCGCCAGGGTGGACAGAAATATCGCCATTGCCGGAGGGGCGCCCCAGATAACGGCCAAGCGCACAGCCGTTTCAAGGCTTATAGCGAGGCCATATTCAATATGGCTGAATATCCATGGTGAGCGCTTTGCGGACGAGATGGTAGTCTATGACATGGCACTTGGTGTAAATGTGTTGAGACGTCAGCCTGAAAAGATCTGTTACGTGATCCTGGATTCGGAGGTATTAAAGAGGATAAACGATGAAGGACGTGACCCGATGGAACAGATGGGCCTCCCTCCGGGGGTGGAGGAGAGATTTGATGAGGACTATCAGAGGTGCGTTGATGAAGGCTATGCCGTAATTGCAGACACGCTGGGGGAGATCGCAAGGTTTATGGGCGTTCCTGCAAAAAAAATAAAGGAGAGTATTGAGGAATACAACTCCTTCTGCGCCAAAGGCCGCGACGCCATGTTCTGCAAGGACCCGAGGCTCATGATGCCTGTAAAGACCCCTCCCTATTATGTCATCAAGGCAGGTATTGACCAGCTGTTCACTTGGGGAGGTGTTGTAATAAACCACCGGTTCCAGGTGCTTGACAGTAACATGCAGCCCATTAAGGGCCTTTACTCCGCAGGGAATGACGCGGCAGGGGGCATTGACGGCGATACGTATAACTTTGCCATGAGCGGACACGCCTTCGGGTACAGCGTGATCGGTGGCAGGATCGCAGGTGAAAATGCGAGCGAGGTGGGAAGAAAAATGGAATAAAATAGGATTCAAGGATGCACCGGCCTTCGTCCTTCAGGTCAGGACTTCGGCTCGGCAAGAGGGTTCGAGGGGACAAGTGAAAAAAGACTCTAAAAATTTCGCTTGAACCCTAGAAACCTGGAATCCTCATACAATCAAAATATCAGCCATAGCAGAAAATAATCTTTTTTCGGAGGTATCTATCCATGGATATGAATCAGATCGAGGCCCGATTGTCGGCCCTTGAGAAGGAGCTGGCAGAGGCAAGGCGGGAGATCGCCCGTCATGAGTCAGCGCAGCAGATTGCTAATCTTATGGCCAGGTATGAAAACCTG
>JAFGIC010000478.1 GCA_016929815.1 Deltaproteobacteria bacterium | reverse complement strand
GACCCAATAAATCGATGAAAATGCCGAAGGAAATATTTTTTGATTTGACTTCGGAATGGTGAATTACGTGCAAAATTCAGGTATTAACTTTTTTCTGACTTTCAGATCGCATGGCATAATATTTGCTTAATAAGATGCAGGTGGCACGGAATTTTATAAGGTGCTATTAAAACGGTGAAAGAAGAGCTATCGAGATGAAGAGATATTGCATTATCTGTCATTCCATATTCGGATGTGTTAAAGAGGGCATCAAGTATTCATGTGACAACTGTCCCTATTCGCAGAGCTGTTTCTATCTTTCTGATCCCTCGGATAGAAATATCACAAGCGGCATATGCGACAAATGCTGGGAAAGTCACGGTATGCTAACGTATAAAGAGGCAGCCCAGGCCGCGTAAGCCATGGGCCGTTTTAATAAATATCTTCAGTAGGTTACAGGCATTTCCTTTTAGTTATGTCGATTCAAAAATCCCTTTTATAAATCGAAACTAACCATGACACTCGTTGCATTTGGCGGAGGGCGCCTCTTTGCCTTCCCTGTTCGCTTCGCTGTGGCAATCTCTGCAGTTTTTATGAAATGCGTTCTGCAGCTTAACAGCCTTGTCCCTTTCCTTAACAGGGTCATGACACGCTATGCATTTGTAAACCTTGTCACCCTCTTTCCACTGGTTTTGGCCGTCTTTATATACGTGGTGGCATTGGGCGCAGGAAATCCCATATTCTTTATTGTGTTTCAGATGGCTGAATATTACAGGGCCTTTTTTGTCGGATGCGTAGCCTTGATTTTCTATAGTAATCACATCGATTATATCCTGCGAAGCGGGAATGGTCTCCGTCGCAGAGGCAACCGGCACGGGCTCCTGGGATGCAACTTCATTTACCTCTTGGGGTATGACTTCCTGCATCTCACTCGAATATGTCTCCTTCTCAACAGGGGCTGCGGATGCCGTCTCCTTAGTCATGTTTTCGGCCGCTGTGACGGCAGATTGATCAGCCTCCGGTTCAACAAGGGATTGTGTATCAACAAACTCTGAGACAGACTTCTTTATCTCATCCTCGCCATTGCCACAACCAAGCATAAAGGATATGATAAACATGACGTAAAATAACATTACAAAACAAATGATATCTTTCATGGCTACCCCCTGCCCTCTCTTATTTGTTATTTTTATACTCTCGATCTTTCCCTATAGCAATATGGAAATATCAAAGAATATTAAGATCTTTCAAAAACGCGAGACCTGTGTTTTAACTTGACACGTTAACTTAATTGTCCGATTATATTTTATATTCATATCGTATTTCTAACCCATGTTAAAAATCTGGATAACAAAGGGACTCCAGTTAAATTTAGTATGCATATTTACCGGACATTTTAATTTTTCATCATTACGAATTAAAATTCAACAATATTAAAAGGAGGGAGTTATGGATCTGATCCAAAGGCTTATTGGAAGACGGCAGTTTCTTATTGCTGCCGGACTGGCCTCAGGCTGTGCGCTAACCAGTAAAAAACTTGCGGGACTCCGAAGCGGCGTTGCGATGGCATCACAAGAGACAGCAACTTTCGGCCCGAAATCGTCAGGCAACAGGTGCCCTCATCTCTTATCACCCTTACGGATCAGGAACGTGGTGCTGAAAAACAGGATAATGCACACGGTGTCTCCTACATATCTTATGCAGGGGCCTGAAAATTTTCCCGCTGACGCCTATAGAAACCATTATTCAAACATGGCCAGGAATGCTGCCATTGTTTCTATTAACACGCATTTTGGAGCTTACCCTAAAACCTACAGTCCGAATGCCCACGGACCGAGCGCGAATTTTTGTGATGATATATGGGAAGACATACCTCCTACTCATAATTATGTTCAGCGGTTGATTGAAGATATTCATTGTGAGGGCTCACTCGTATATTTCTCAGGCCCTACCGGTCCCCTTGCGAACACATACAGCGGGGGTTTGGCCACTCATGCAACAGGCGCCAAGGAGCTGGGAACCGATGCTCAGACCTCCGGGGACATTAAAGAAATCGTGGAAGAGGCAAAAGCCCTTGAGGACCAGGGGTATGATGTTTATAAGATTGATACAAACAATGCCAGCCTTAAGATGGTAGAGGCAGTCAGGAGTGCTACCAATCTCATAATCATGGCTCATATCAGTGCAGGCGGCATGGGCGGAGGAACAGGTGGCCCTCCGCCCGGGGGAGGAGACATAAGTCAATTGCCTGTATCAGGAACGGGACAGGACATGCCTGGAGGCAGCGCCCCAAGCGTCAGAATGGGCGCAGGCGGGGCAAGCATCCCCGGTATAACAAACAACAATCAACCCACTGACGCTGAAGTGGAAAAGGTTGTTGAAACGGCAAAAAGGCTTGAGGGTATGGCTGACTTCCTGTGGATCAGGGATTCCCGCAGCGGGGCCTGGGTTCAGGATAAAGGAAGGCCCGCCAGCCTTTCCTATGCAGAGGCCATTAAAAAGGCAGGCATTAAGGTCCTTACATGCCCGGGCACAGGATTCCATAATCCTTTGGAAAATGAGGAGTTTATTGCGAGCGGCAGGACGGATATGGTTGCCATGACAAGGCCTTTCTTCGCGGATGCTGAACTTGTCGAAAAGGTTTCACAGGGCAGGGCTGATGACGTAATCCCCTGTGTCGGGTGCCAGAACTGTCATGGTATCAGTATGACGAATGGGCCATGGTACAGCACCTGTACAGTGAACCCAAAGTGGGGGCTGCCTGCCTATAAACTTGCGGGCATCCGTGCGCCAAGGCAGACGAAGAAGGTTGCAGTGATAGGAGGGGGACCCGGAGGCATGAAGGCTGCCATGGTGGCTGCTGAGAGAGGTCACAAGGTGACGCTCTTTGAAAAGGACGATGCCCTGGGCGGGCTTCAGAGGTTTACGGACTACACCCAGTGGAAATGGGATTATAAGGCATTCAAGGATTACCTTGTCCACCAGGTAAATAAGCAGGGTGTGGAGGTTAGGTTGAATACCAGGGCAACCCCGGAGATGATAAAGGCAAAGGGTTATGACACAATACTTGTTGCAACAGGGGCAACGCCTGCTGTTTCCAGTATCCCTGGCGCTGATGGTAAAAATGTATTTGACATCATGAGCTCTTACACCAAAAAGAAGGCCTTAGGTAAAAATGTGGTGGTAATAGGGGCCGGTGTCTTCGGCACAGAGGCGGCGATCTGCATGGCGAAGGATGGGCATAAGGTTACTATTATAACGGGCGAGAAACAGTTGATACCGGCTGAGGCTATCGGGCCCCACAACATGGAAAACCAGCAGAGGCTGTCCCAGAGCCATCCTAACATCACCAGTATCCTTGAGGCTACAGCCACCCGCATTGCAAACGGCAAGGTGTTCTACAGGGATTTCTCGGGGAGTGAGAAATCGGTCCGAGCCGAGAGCGTGGTAATCTATTCGGGTTTAAAACCAAATATGGATGAAGCTATGAGATTCGAAGGCTCTGCTGACCAGGTGCTTCTCCTTGGCGACTGCACCGGCAAAAACGGAACGATACAGAAGACAATACGCAGCGCCTTTTTTATGGCGTCCCAGGTTTAACATTCTAGCGGGATTAATGGACACAAATACTCATTTACACGATCTCAATGGAATTTTCGACTGTAATGTAACGGGGCAAATCTTTTTTGAATCAGCTTTTTAATAAAATGATTCAACTGAAGGCTTGCCCCACGATTTTTCTACTGCCACCTGAAAATCTTCAGAGACACGACAACGCTCAGGATCAGCCATACAGACATAACCGAGAGCTCCAGCCAGATGGCATAGAGCGGCCTACCGTCATTAATGACTGCCCTCAGCGCGTCATTAAGCGCGGTTAGAGGCAGGGCGCGTATAAAGGGGAATGAAAATTCAGGGAACCTTTCATAGGAAAAGAAACATCCGCTCAGTATATACATGGGCATCATTATAAAGTTCATCCACCCGCTTGCGCCCTCAATGGTCCGTGAACGCGCGGCCACAAGCATGCCAAGGCCCGCGAATGTCATGGAGCCCAGTATGGAGACGATTACCAGGTCCAGAGCGGACCCGGAGACTCTGACATTGAATATTATCCGACCCAGCACAACAAGTATGGCAACCTCAGGGATAAGAAAAAGCATGCGGGATAACATGAACCCTAGAAAATAATGAGAGCGCCTCATGGGGGTAGCGGCAAGCCTCTTTAAAAGTTTGCGCGTGCGCGCAAGGACCAGGGCAAAACCGACCCCCCACATGCCGCTGCCCATTAGGTTCATTCCGATAAGACCCGGTATCAGAAAATCAATGTAGCGAGAACCGGGCGTTTCAACCCTGTTGTCCCGTATGGAGACAATGTCCTTTCGCCCCAGGCCTCGCTCAATCGCATCCTGCCCTGTCATACGCGCCGCCATGCTGTTCGATCGCGTCTCGTCATAGGTAAAGACAAGGGCGGTCAGGGCGTCGCCTTCCTGTCGGACATTATAAATTTGATCAATGCCTATTATCAGGTCGATCTTCCCCTTTCTAAGCTGCTCCTCTGCCTCTTCGGAAGTCAGCATTACAGGTTCAATGTCCTCACTTGGTAAAAGAAGCTTCATTACCCCCTTGGAGCCTGTGGATTCTTCGACAGCAATGCGGAATGTGTCTGCTGAACTTTCCCTGAAGGCTATGCCGAGGGCTACCGCCAGAAGTATCGGGAATACAAACACCCAGAAAAGCATCTCCGGCTCCCGCACGGATTCCTTTATACGGGCAATCGTCAATTCCACCAGGGGATGCATAACCTTATCTTTCATCGCTGAGACTCCCTCCTGCCATGCTCATAAAAACATCCTCCAGCGTTGCCTGCCTTGTTAAGAGGTGTCCGATCTTTGCCTGATGCTGTTCAACAGCGGATAAAAGCGCAGGCAGAGAGACATCAAGGGAAAGCACCTTCAGAATATAGCCTTCATTTTTTCTTTCAACAGCCTTCACACCGGGAAGATCCTTTAAAATATCGGCCTCAAGATTGCCGTGCACATTAAACTCGATTATATCCCTTGCGCCAAGTGACGCGACCAGTTCCGCCGGAGTGCCGATTGCGAAAAACCTTCCGTGATCCATGATTGCCACACGTTCGCACAACCTGGCAGCCTCTTCCATATAATGTGTGGTGAGCACGACTGTGCCTCCACGAAGCTTAAAACCCTCTATTGCATCCCAGACCTTTGCCCTGGCCTGAGGGTCCAGGCCTGTTGTGGGCTCATCCAGGAAGAGTATCTCCGGATCGCTTACCAGCGCGCATGCCAGTGCAAGCCTCTGTTTGGTGCCTCCTGAAAGCTTGTGGACCCTTTCCCTTCGCTTTTCCTCCAGATCACCAAGTATTATTACTTCCTCAACACTGTGGCCTCTGCTGAAAAAACTCCTGAACAGACGGATGGTCTCCTCGACCGTCAACTTGTCGGCAAGCTGTGTCTCCTGCAGCTGCACCGCAATTCGTTCGCGTATCGCGTGGTCATTGCCGGTTCCCCAGAAGTATCCGAGTATCTCCACTGAGCCTGCGTCCGGCTTGGTCAGGCCTTCTATTATCTCCACCAGTGTGGTTTTGCCTGCGCCGTTAGGTCCCAGCAGGCCGAAACATTCACCTTTCCGCACCTCAAGATCAACCCCGTCAACAGCGCGCACCTCCTGGAAATATTTCCTGACGCCACTGCAAACGATCGCTGATGGATTTGATTCGACCTGCTTTCGGCTGATTTCTTCTTTTTTATTTAACGTCATATCAGTAAAAAAAGGCAGACAAGTATGTCTGCCGGTGTGATAATAAAATTAGGATATCGGAATAAAGGAAACAAGCATGGAATGTTTGATTCACTCCAGTTGCTCAACAATCTCCCGAAGCTCTTTTTTAATATTCCTGATAAGATCTCTCGGATCGGCATGTGCATCTCCCGAGCGTCTCATCATAGATGCCAGCCTCTTCCTGGCGCCTTCAATGGTCATCTTTTCCTCATATAGAAGACGCTTGATTTCAAGAATTATCTCCAGGTCTTTTTTTTGATAGGTCCTTTGTTTTGAATCTGCCCTTGAAGGCCTTATCTGGGTGAATTCACTTTCCCAGTATCTCAGGACATAGGGTTCAACCCCGACGATGCGGCTGACCTCGCCGATACGGAAATATCGCTTGTTATCAGGGATCTTCATGATCTCCTTAACCCTCGCTTAAAGTTCCGCCTGTCTCGTTCATTATACTTTTGGTTATTCTCTCATGCAGCTTGTTTATCCTGTTGCCGTCAAGCGTCCCCTCCATGGATCTGTACATGATCCTGAGGCTGACGGTCTTTCTGTTTGCACCTATCTTTTCCCCTTTAAACACATCAAATACGGCAACGGATTCGATCAGATTGCCCCCTTCCCTGCTGATGACATCCCTGATAAGACTGCTCTCCGTCTCCTCGGCAACTATAACGGTCAGGTCTCTTTTTACAGCCGGGAATCTGCTGAAGGGCGCGTATTTCATTATCGGCTCAAGTTCCTTTTCAGCCAGGGCGTCAATATCAACCTCAAAGATAAAGGCGGCCTTTGCCTTTATATCAAACCTCTCCATTACTGCAGAGGCTACCCTGCCTAAATGGCCGATACATCTGTCTGATATATATATTCCGCATGATGCATCCTGATCATACCCTGTTGTAATTCCGTCCCTTTTAAAGACAGTCTCTTTATAGCCAAGGGACTTCAGAAGCACTTCCGCGGCGCCTTTGATGTCAAAGAAGTCCGTTTCCCTGACTGTATTATACCAGGCCTTCTGCTCATATTGTCCTGTCATTATGCCCGCAAGCACAATCTTTTCGACAGGCAGGGGTGCGTTATCACGCCTGACGAATATATTTCCCCATTCAAATAACCTGAGACCCTGCTCACCATTATCGATATTTTCCTTGATCGTGTCAAGAAGTCCCGGAAGGATTGATGTCCTCATAACGGACTGGTCAACTGTGAGCGGATTCTGAAGTTGCACAAATGACCTTAACAGGCTGTCTTCCCCCGCCCCCAGCTTGTCTGCAGAATCGGGCGAAACAAAGCTGTATGTAATGATCTCGCTGAAGCCCATGCCTGTCATGACGGCGCAGGACTGATCGTGCAGCTTTATTGTGGGGTCATCGGCCCCGGCATCCGAACTCATCATCGGAAATGTAACAGGTATTTTGTCATACCCGTGCATCCTTGCCACCTCTTCAATCAGATCAATCTCACGTTCAATATCAACCCTGAATGAAGGCGGTTTTACCCGGAGAAGCTCATAGTCAATATCCTGTACCTCCATCTGAAGGGATCTGAGATATGGTGATATCTGCTCCCTTGTCAATGATGTACCGAGATATTCATTCGTCTTTTTGACCCTCAGTTCTATTAACGGCGTTTTATGGGGGGACGGATAGATATCTATTATCCCTCTGCACACCTTTCCGCCTGTCAGTTCGGCAAGCAATGACAGGGACCTTTCAAGGGCATTTATAACGCCTTCTATGTCTATCCCTCTTTCAAAACGCCACGATGCTTCAGTAGCAAGACCAAGGGTCTTCGCCCCTTTTCTGATAGTAATGGGGTCAAAAAAGGCGCTTTCAACAAGGACATCCCTTGTATCCGCCTTGATCTCGGAGTTTATGCCGCCCATGATGCCTGCAAGCGCCACCGGCTTTTCAACATCCCTTATCATGAGATGCCTGCTGTTAAGGATTCGTTCCTGACCGTCCAGAGTGGCAAATCTGTCCCCGTCCTTTGCCCTTGCCACGACTATCCTGTGTCCGGACAGCATACGGTAATCAAAGGTGTGAAGAGGTTGTCCCATCTCCATGAGCACGTAATTGGAGATATCAACAACGTTGCTTATTGCCCTTATGCCTGATGAGTGGAGCCTGTATCTCATCCAGAATGGAGACGTCCTTATTTCAACGCCCTGTATCATGCCGGCCGCATATCTTGGGCAACCGCTCGTGTCCTCAATTGTGACACCAGCCAGTTCATCTATGGGTGCGCCGGCCTCTTGATATTGAATGTCAGGCATGCGTATAGCGTTGCCGTTTAATGCTGCTATTTCCCTTGCCAACCCTATTACTGATGCGCAATCGGGCCGATTGGGAGTCAGGGATATATCCAGGATATAATCCTTTACCGGGAATATTGATGTAAGGCTTGCACCTGTCTCCGAATCATCGGGAAGAATCATTATTCCCGAATGATCATCGGTAAGCCCTATCTCATCCTCCGCAAGGAGAATGCCCATGGAGGGCTCTCCCCTGATCTTTCCCTTCTTTACCACAATGCCGCCGGGCAGTGTGATGCCCGGCAATGCCATGGCAACCTTTGCCCCTTCCATCACGTTGGGGGCTCCGCAAACGACCGGAACCTGTTCTTTCCCTGTATCCACAAGGCAGTTTGTGAGCCTGTCGGCATTGGGATGTTTCGCAACAGAAACGATCCTGGCAACTATTATATTATCCAGCGATTGTCCTACAGGTTCAATGCCTTCAACCTCAAGGCCGGACATGGTAAGCATATGCGCCAGCACTTCAGGCGAATAATCAATATCAATGTATTCTTTTAACCAGTTCAGACTTACTCTCATTTTTTATACCATTAATAAAACTGCCGCAGGAAACGCATATCGTTCCTGAAAAAGAGCTGTATATCATCTATGCCGTATTTAAGCATGGCGACCCTTTCAATGCCCATGCCGAAGGCAAATCCCGAATAGATCTCGGGATCATAATTGACGAATCCGTAAACAGCCGGGTCAACCATGCCTGCACCGAGTATCTCAATCCACCCGCTGTTGCCGCATGTCCTGCAACCTTTTCCATGGCATATAACGCACTGTATGTCCACCTCAGCGCTTGGTTCTGTAAATGGGAAAAAGCTTGGCCTGAATCTCAGTGCAACATCTTTTCCGAACATCTGATGAACAAAGCCGGTGAGTGTCCCCTTCAGGTCTCCGAAGGTTATGCCTTTATCAACCAGAAGACCCTCCACCTGGTGAAACATGGGGGTGTGGGATACATCCGAATCACTCCTGTACACCTTGCCGGGTGCTATTATGCCTACAGGGGGCTGCTGTTTCTCCATGACCCTGACCTGCATGGGGGACGTATGGGTCCTCAGCACCACTCCCTCGGAGACATAGAATGTATCCTGCATGTCCCTGGCCGGGTGGTCCTTTGGAAAATTCAAGGCCTCAAAATTATAATAATCCAGCTCAACGTTAGGACCCTGAACAATCCTGTATCCCATCTTCACGAAGATGTCGCATATCTCTCGATTAACAATATCGATGGGATGAAGGCGTCCCCTTGCCGGCGCCCTGCCTTGAAGGGTGATATCGATGTATTCCTTTTTTATCTCACCGGATTTCAGCCTGTTCTTGGCCCGTTCCAGCATGAGTGAAATCTCTGCCTTGACGCTGTTTGCCATCTCCCCTATCTCAGGTCTTTCCTCAGGGGGCAATTCACCCAGCTTCTTCAACGCGGAGGTAACATGACCTTTTTTACCGAGATACTGTATCCTGAATGTTTCAAGACCCTCAAGAGAGCTTATCGAATCTATCTCCCTTTCTGCCTGTTTCTGTATTTTAATTAATTGTTCTTTCATGTTCTGAGAATGAAGTATTATAAAAAGATCTTCTAATATTGAAGCCCCGTTTGACTGCACAAACGGGGCCATGGGTATCGGTATTTTCTTTTACGGAAAAGCTGACTTTTGATTTTACGGCAAAGCTTTAATATCCATTCAGCTTGTAAGGTTTATTACTTGACCATGTTGGCTACTTTTGCAAATGCAGCAGGATCATTAATCGCCATATCCGAAAGGACCTTCCTGTCAAGTTCTATACCGGCCTTAATAAGCCCGCCCATAAATCTGCTGTATGACAAACCGTTTTCCTTGGCAGCGGCGTTGATGCGTATGATCCAGAGCTTCCTGAATTCCCTTTTTTTGTTCCTTCTGTCGCGATAGGCATACATCCGGGCCTTCATTACGGTGGCGGCAGCGGTGCTAAACACCTTGCTGTGTCCGCCTCTGAATCCCTTGGCTTCTTTAAGAATTTTATTGCGTCTCTGTCTGGCCTTAAAGCCTCTTTTTGCTCTTGGCATTTGTAATACCTCTTTACTTTCTGTTTATTAATATTCAAGAACAACCGGCATGATAATAAGCACGCCAGTCGATCAAAGTTACATGTAGGGCAGAAGCCTTTTCATATTGCTCATGTTGGCTGAATCAACCAGATCCGCCTTGCGCAGGCCTCTTTTCCTTTTTGTGGTCTTTGAAGTAAGGATATGGCTTTTATTTGCCTTCGCCCTTACAACCTTTCCCGTACCTGTCACCTTGAACCTTTTTAAGGCGCCACTGTTGGATTTCATCTTCGGCATACTAAAACCTCCATTTGTTTATTCCGATAAATTCGGTTATCTATAAAGAAAAAGTCTATTTTGGCACAATCAGTATGGTCATATTACGGCCTTCCAGTTTCGGCGCCTGTTCAATTGCACCATCTTCCTTAACCTCTTCAGCCATCCTGTTGAGCAGTGCAATGGCAGATTCCTTATATGTAAGCTCTCTGCCTTTGAACATCAAGGTGATTTTAACCCTGTCCTTTTTGACCAGGAATTTCCTTATATTCCTTATCTTAGTCTCAAGGTCATGTTCATCCGTGTTGGGACGGACCTTTATTTCCTTGAGCTGGGCCGCCTTTCCCTTTTTCTTGGTCTCATGGACCTTTTTGCTTGTTTTATACTTGTATTTCCCGTAGTCCATGACCCTGCACACAGGCGGATCTGCATTCGGGGCAACCTCTACAAGATCAAGACCCTTTCCATTTGCCAATTCTATTGCCTGCTGGACAGGCAGGACGCCCAATTGGCTGCCATCATCTGAGATCACCCTGACGCTTTTAGCGCTGATCATCTCATTCACCCTGGTTTCATCAGACTTAGTCGTTATAGCATTACCTCCTTTGTTTACATTCTTCCAGAATGTGATTAATAAATTCCCCCACTTTCATAAAGTTCAGGCTGCCTCCGCCCCTGATCCTGGGGGTAACCCCTTCATCCTGTGATTCCCTGTCGCCTATAATAAGCGAGTAGGGGATCTTCTGCATCTGGGCATCTCTTACCTTGAGACCCAGTTTTTCATTCCTGAAATCTCCTTCAGCCCTTATACCGGCCTCAATCAGTGTTTTCAGGACCTTTTCTCCATAGGCGATATTTCTGTCGGTTACTGTCAGGATCTTTGCCTGGACAGGAGAAAGCCAGACAGGAAAAGCGCCTGCGTAATGCTCTATCATAATGCCGATAAATCTTTCAATTGAACCCAGTATAACCCTGTGAATCATGACAGGACGGCGCCTTGCACCTTCCTTGTCAATATAGTTCAGATCGAACCTCTCGGGCAAAGTAAAATCACACTGCACTGTAGCACACTGCCATTTTCTCTCAAGGGCGTCCTTAAGCTTAACATCGATCTTTGGCCCGTAAAAGGCGCCGTCGCCCTCGTTTATTGCGTAAGGAAGGCCGATGTCTTCCACGGCCTTTATAAGGGCGCCTGTAGCCCTTTCCCAGTCCTCGTCGGATCCTATTGATTTTTCGGGCCTGGTGCTTATCTCCAGCTCATATTCGAACCCGAAGATTGCCATAACATCCCTGATAAAATCGAGCACTCCTTTAATCTCATCATTGAGCTGTTCGGGTGCGCAGAGTATGTGAGCGTCGTCCTGTGTAAAGGCCCTTACCCTGGTCAGACCGTGAAGCACCCCGGAACGTTCATGCCTGTGCACAAGCCCGAGTTCAAAATATCTTTTGGGGAGTTCCCTGTAGCTCCTTATTTCCGAACGGTATATGAGCATATGGGCAAGGCAGTTCATTGGCTTTATACCGTAGGACTGTTCGTCTATTTCAGTGAAATACATATTTTCACGGTAATGGTCAAAATGGCCTGACTTCTCCCAAAGGGCAGTTTTAAGGATCTGGGGTCCCTTTACTAAATCATAACCTCGTTTAAGGTGTTCCTTAACCTCGAAGTCTTCAATAATATGCCGCAGTATGCCGCCCTTGGGATGCCAGACGATCATCCCTGAGCCGATCTCCTCATAGGTGTTGAAAAGATCGAGCTGCCTTCCCAGCTTTACGTGATCCCTCTTTTTGGCATCCTCGATCCTCTGGAGATACTGTTTTAATGCCTTTTTATCCTCAAAGG
>JAFGIC010000477.1 GCA_016929815.1 Deltaproteobacteria bacterium | reverse complement strand
GCCAATGCAAAATAATCGGTTTGCACCTATAAATTTCCTCGTTATCCAGTTTTCCATTTTATTTCTCACCACATTAATGCCCCATCAGTCCCTAGGCGCCGGCTGGCTCAGAGTGGGGGTGTCTCTTAACAACCCCCCCTTTTCATATGTTGAAAATGATGAAACAGATCCAAAAGGCTTTTCCGTGGATCTAGCAAACTTGCTTGCTGAAAATATGGACATGACCGCACAGCTATATCCTATGGATGAGCAAAATCTGAGAAAGGCACTGATAGACGGCAATATAGATCTGGTTATTGGAATGAGGGACGCAACCTATTCAACCCCGGATATCTACCAGATCGAAACGACTGTTAAGGGAATTGAAACAAAAATCTTCATTAACAGCAATTATCCTCCTATTAAATCCTACAGAGATTTGGCGGGATGCAAAGTAGCAATAGAGAAGGGATACAATATTCCATCGTTTCTGCCTTCCGAACAGATGGAGATGAACTCCAGCGAGGCAAACTCAATGTACGAGGCCCTTGCCCTTGTAGATTCAGGTAATGCAGATATCTATATTTCAAAAAATTTACTGGCAACAAGACAGACAATACAGAAAAATCATTTTCAGAATATAAAAGAAATTGGAGAACCTATATCAATCTCTCCTTTGATTATAGCGGTTAAAAAGATGAATACGGAACTCCTGACCTCCATCAGCATGGCCTATGGCCAGTCTCTGGAAAACAGGAGTTATTTTACTATCTACGATAAATGGCTCCGCAATAATTTCCAGTCTTACATGGACAGATATAAGAAATTCATTTTTGCCGGAGTGGGGGCATTCATTTTAGCCTTACTATCATTTATTTTGTGGAATCGCACATTGCAAAGCAAGGTCATTTCAATTACCAGGGATCTTCGGAATTCAGAGAAAAAATACAGGGACCTGATAGAAACTTCTCCCGATATGATTTGCCTTGTTTCCATGTATGGTAAGATCAAACTGGCCAATAAAATCGCCTTGACACACCTTGGCTACGATCAGAAGGAAATAGCAGATCTCAGACTGCATAACCTTGTTGTTCCAGAACAGGCTGATGATGTTTCAAATTTTATCAACGATGTCTTCAGGGGTGTCTATTCAAACAAAGAGTTCACCTTCCTGACCAAGGATGGAAGAAATATACAGGTGGACATGGTAGCTAATGTAGTGAAGGAGGCTGAACCGGCAGAGAAATTTGTATGCTGCTTTTCACGGGACATAACCGAACGGAAACGCCTGGAGGAGGATCTCCTATACGCTGACAGACTGGCTATAATGGGTAGGATGGCAGCAGGAATAGCCCATGAGATCAATAACCCCCTAGGGATTATTTTAGGCAATGCTCAGGACGCACTTTATCATAAACTGAGTGTTGAAGACTCTCTGGAAAGTCTTAAATGCATAGAACGTAATGCAATCAGGGCGGCAAAAATTATTGAGGATATGCTCAACTTCACACGCCCGGTCCCTTTGCAGCTTTGTCCGGTTGACCTGCCTCTTCAGGTTGACAGCACCCTGTTTTTACTCAAACAGAAGCTTAAACAGAAGGATATCAGGATCAAAAAGAGCTATCCCTCTGAGCCGGCTGTTTTTAAAGGCGACGAAAACCTGATCCAGCAGCTTTTGATCAATATAATTCTCAATTCTATCCAGGCGATTAAAAACGAAGGGTTGATAAACATTGCGATCCGGAAAACAGGCGATAACGGAAATACAAAAGTAACCCTCGAAATCAATGATAATGGGGTAGGAATCCCTGATGAAGATATCCAGAATGTATTTAACCCATTTTTCACCTCCCGGAAAGAAAACGGATTCGGCATGGGTCTTTTTATATCAAAAATAATAGTCGAGAAGCATCATGGGAGCATCTCTGCAAAATCCGCTGTAGGAGAGGGCACGGTCATGACTGTAGAGTTCCCTGTTGAAACGACCGGGGCTGCCGTGAATGAGTATGGGCACTAACGAACATTCCCGTTGCAAGAGCAAGAGGAATAAAAAAAGGTTAAAAAGGGATATCCCCTCCGGGGTTTAGCATGACTTTAATATATGCCATGATATCCTTTTTTATGTTTCAGGTTGATGTTAATTGGCGCCGTCATGTACCCCTTCGGAGGGGGCCAGGGGGAGGTTAAGATGACTGAAAAAATACTTATTGTAGATGACGAACCCGAAATGCTTCAGACCTTAGGCCGCATATTGAGCAGAAAGGGATATGCGGTTTATACGGCTGAAGGCGGTAAAGAGGCATGCAAAGCGATGGAGGAGACGGTATTTGACCTTGTAATCTCCGACATGGCAATGGAGGACCTTAACGGGCTTGAGTTGCTCAAGATAATACGTGCTACAGATTCTATAACGCCTTTTATTATGATGACCGGCGTCGGCACTATCGAAAGCGCGGTTGAGGCAATTCAAATCGGGGCATTTCACTATATCACCAAACCCTTTAAAAATCATGATATAGAGATCCTGGCCCAGCGCGCCATAGAATATGGAAAACTTAACCGCAAGCTCATTGATATTAACCTTTCGGATGAGAGGGAGGATCTGCCAAGGATGCTCATCGGGGCCAGCAAATCAATGCATGAGCTGATGAAGCGAGTGGAAAAGATATCCGATTCAATGGCCTCGGTTTTGATCATGGGAGAAACAGGAACCGGAAAATCGGTTCTGGCTGAGAGGATCCACAGGAAAAGCTCCCGCAGGGATAACCCGTTCCTGACCATAGATTGCGCTGCGTTAACTGAAACGCTGCTGGAAAGCGAATTGTTCGGGCATGTGAAGGGGGCTTTCACCGGCGCTGTACAGGCCAAGAGGGGCCTATTGGAGGAGGCCCAGGGCGGAACCGTATTCCTTGATGAGATCTGCGAGATAAAGCCATCTACACAGGTCAAGCTTTTAAGGGCCGTTCAGGACGGCATCATTAAACCTGTCGGAGGCAATCATACCGTTAAAATCGATGTGCGCTTCATTTCTGCCTCAAGCAGGGATCTTCATGGGGGAGTGTCAAGCGGCCAGTTCAGGGAGGAATTATACTATCGTCTCGCTGTTGTGCCGCTGTTTCTTCCGCCCTTAAGAGAAAGACGCGAGGACATAACACTATTGATTGATTTTTTTCTGGATAAATTCTGCAGAAAATACAATAAAAAAATAAGCCGGATTAATGCGGATGTGCTGGAGATGCTTGTTAATGCCTCCTGGAAAGGAAATATAAGGGAGCTGGCAAACATCATTGAACGCAGCGTCCTTCTTTCTGAAAATGAAGTAATCACCCCTGATTGCCTGTTAAATTCAGCAGAGATGCAAAGGATTGCGTTACTTAAAGCCGGAGAACGAAATGACGCACTTCCCCTTAAGCAGGTAGTTGAGGAGGCTGAGAAAAGGGCAATCGCAATGGCCTTCAAGACCTCAAAGAATAACCGGACCGAGGCCGCAAGGATACTAGGAATAAGCCGGAGGGCGCTGTATGATAAGCTGGCTGCCTATAGTCTCTATGATCTTGAGCCGGATTCTGATGCCCCAGAAAATAGCATAACCCGGATGGAATAAACCTTATAACCAAACACCCCGGAACTCAATCTCCTAAAAAATCTCTCTGAATTAATCACTTTATCAGTTGAAAAAGTATGCCACAACTACTGCATGAGTTGTAAAGAAAGCTTTACACGTGTGAAGGAGCCCTTACATATTTTCCCTAAAACTACGTTACTCCCAATTTCGTGTATAAAAATTATGCAATATTATCAAGCAGTTTTATGATTTTCTTTTTGCAGCCTTTATGGCACGAAATTAGCTAATCATTAAAAGATTGTCTCTTATTAAAAAATAATCAACAGCACAAGTATTATAAATCTGGGGAGAGACAGTGCTTATCACTCTTTATTAGGCCTCTCGGGGCAACCTGCTCGCAGGATAGATAATTACCATATATGTGAGCAAAGGATTATAGACCTTCCCAAAAGGGGAATAGAAAAACAATTTTTTGCTGTATGCAGGAAAGGAGAAATTATGAGAACAAATTTTTTGGATCTTAGCAAGAGAAAATTTTTGTGCTTTGGCGCTGCTGCGCTCGCGTCTCTAAAACTTATAAACCTTGAGGGCGCGGCCCATGCCATGGCGAAAAAACAGGATGCTTCCAAGTTGATAACAGCAGCGGATCTTGAGCGGGTGGAGAGAATGGCTCAAAAGGCCCTGGATGTCCAGGAAGTGCAGAACATATGGAGCAGACACGCCTATTATGATGCAGCCGGCCTGAACCGCGAACAGATCAGGGACATATGGGCTCAGCACCAGCCTGATGTTGCCTTTATACAGCCTACAGAGATGCGCATAGGTTTGGATAATATTATGGCCTATTATTGTGATATGTGGGATCAAACAAGAAAGACCCGCCTTCAGGCAATAAGAAAGCTTTTCCCTGAAATTCCTGACGACCCGAAATACGACCTCGCCGGCTGGATGAAGATGCATACCAACACCACACCGAATATACAGATCGCCGGTGACGGAAAGACAGCAAAAGGATCATGGGAATCTCCCGGTTTTATTACCGAATTCATGGGAGGTGATTTTATGGCCGCCTGGATATGGGAGAGATATTTTGTGGACTTCATAAAAGAGGACGGCAACTGGAAGATATGGCACGCTAATCTCCTGGTTCAAATTATGACTCCCTATGAAAAGAGCTGGGTGGCAGGCTCCATGGAACAGGTGAAAGGAGCCGCCGGTGCACCCGGTGCCGGCGGTCCCGGTGGCAATGCCCCTGAGGGTGGTGCTCGTGGCGCT
The DNA here is from genome assembly GCA_016929815.1 of Deltaproteobacteria bacterium. Classification (GTDB taxonomy): domain Bacteria; phylum Desulfobacterota; class DSM-4660; order Desulfatiglandales; family HGW-15; genus JAFGIC01. The sequence goes on along the minus strand of JAFGIC010000477.1, from coordinate 368 downwards.
GGAGGCGCCCCTGCAGGAGGTGGAGGCATGTCGGCTATGCCATCTGGTGCAGAACCTGCCAAGACCGAAATGCGCTGTCAGACATATGCGGTCAACAAGCTATGCGGCCTGCTTACCCCGGGAATCCCCAGACAGCCGGAACCTTATTACACATTCAGTGAAACCCACAGCTATGGACCGGATATGCTGGAGTCCTGGGCAAGAATAGACGGGAAGACCATAAAAAAATAAACCGGTTTTTTGGATTTTTGAACTTGAAATAAGAGTTGATATTTTTACTATTCTGTTCTGAACTTGAAAATCAGATTTTATCAACTCATATAATGAGGCAAAAAATGAAAAAAATCTTATCCGCCTCGCTGGTTAAT
>JAFGIC010000476.1 GCA_016929815.1 Deltaproteobacteria bacterium | reverse complement strand
TGCTGTCGATGGATTCAATAAGGCATCCTGGGAAGAGGTTGGTGAAGGTCCAGACGATTCTGTCACATTCCTTGTCGAGGAGTTCAAAATCGGCGTTGTCCTGGTGCTGCTTGACAAACTCACGGGCCTCTTTTGCTGCCGCCCCGGTCTTGTATTCACCGTAAACAATCTCTCCATCCTCAATGTATTTGTCGGTGATTATCTGGGGATTGCGTACCCACTTGCCGTCCACCTTCAAAACGGGGACTACCTTGCTGACCAGGTTTTTGGCCTTCATCTTATAGGCAGACCACATCTCGCAGGACACGCAGTTCCACATGGCGTCTTCAATGCTGAGATACCAAGGCAGAAAATCAGATGCCCCGCCGACAGGGGCTGACCCGTGTCTGGGTCCTGCCTGTCCGAAGATGGCCAGGTCCGATGATATTGCGAGGTCGCATGCCATGCCTATCTCCTGACCCCCGGCAACCCTCATGCCATTGACCCTGCATATAACAGGTTTCTTGCACATGAGAATCGAGTCCACCATACCGTTGAACAGCTCCATGTACTGGCCGTATTCATCCGGCCTGCGGCTGTAATATTCGCTGTATTCCTTGGTGTTGCCCCCGGTGCAGAAGGCATAGGGACCTGTTCCTGTGAATATTGCTGTAACAACGGTCCTGTCAAGTGATGCGTTCTGGAAACCGGCGATCACGCCCTTTACCATTTCCGTTGTGTAAGAATTATATTGTTTGGGATTATTCAGCCTGATCCATGCGGTAAAAAGCCCATCCACCACATTGCCTGCGGGATCTTTAACGGGTTTTTTCTCATAGACCACGCAGGGGGCCTCGGTTCCCCAGTGCATATCGCTGTGCAACAAATGATCCTTTTTACCGTCCTCTCTTGGAATCCACTCTAAAGCCATAATAAATACCTCCTTTTCTCTCTGTTAATATTTTAAAATATCTTAAAAGTCAGGTGTTAAGACTATCCTTTTCATTGGAGGCGTCTTATGCGCCTCGGCAAATGTCTCGGCTATCGTGCTCATAGGCCTTGTCTCCACAAATTCCTCGAGATTGATCTTTCCCTTCAGGACCATATCCAGCACAATGGGATAATACTCAGGCAGACATCCCCATGTACCTATAATCTCTGCGTCAAAGGCCATCACCCTTCCAAGGGCATATTCCGTCTTGGCAAGACCGAATCCTACGACTATCATCTTGCCGGTGAATCCCAGGAGCGCAAGGCCTATCTCCTGACCGGCCTTTACGCCTGTGACCTCGAATATCTTCCATCCCGTGTTCGGCAGCCCGTTTTTCTTGCAGATGTCCCTATATTCCTTGGAAACCGCATTTGCGTCTTTTCCGGTTGAATTAATGATGAAATCGGCACCGAAACTCAGCGCCCTTTCGAGCTTTTCCTGGCTACGAGCGATACCTATGACCGTCTTTGCTCCAAGGGCCTTGGATATCTGCCCCATATACTGGCCTACACCGCCCGTAATGCCTATGACAACAACATTGTCACCCGGCTGGAGATTGGCCCTCTTTGTCGCCTGGAAGGGGGTCGTCGCCGCATCCGCGACTACCGCCAGATGTGAAAGGGGTATATTGCCCCTGTTTTTCACCTCGCACAGATCAATGCTCGGCACAGGTATATGGCTGGAAAAACCGCCGTAGATGCCTATGCTGTTGCCGGGCATCTTCTGGTTCAGACACCTGTTGCCGCGGCCTGTCTTGCAAAGGAGGCACTTCCTGCAAGGCATTACGGCCGGTATTATTACCTCCTTGCCTATCCATGCCTCATCCCCGGCAATAACCGTGCCTGAGATCTCATGCCCCAGGGTCAGGGGCGGGGTCGAGACGGTCGGCACACCGTCATAAAAATATCCCAGGTCCGTATGACATACACCGCAGCCTGCGATCTCCACCAGCACATCGCCGGGTTTTAATTCAGGAACAGGGATCTCAGTCTTTTCAAGTTTTCCTGGTGTGGATTCCTTGGTCTCCTTGTTGAATGTTGTAGGCTGAACCATCTGCCATGTCTTGATTTTATCCGGTATTTGGGCCATTTTTTATCTCCTTTCTAAAGATTGTTTATTTAAAATACTGCTATATCATCCCGTAACCGCCATCAACGCAAAGGAGTTGACCGGTTATATAATTGCTTTCATCAGAGCCCAGAAATACAAAGGCCGGTGAGATATCCTCAGCCTCCCCGAACCTTCTTAAAAGTATCCGGTTCATATAAATCTCCTTGAGCTTTTCATCGGTTCGGATCTTCTCTGTCATGTCGGTGGCAACTATTCCTAAGGAAATAACATTCACACATATATTATAACGGGCAAGCTCACGGGCAGCCGACTTGGTCATGCTTATGATGCCGCCCTTGGCAGCGCTGTAATTTATCTGACCAACTGTTCCGACAATCCCTGCAACGGATGTTACATTGATTATCTTTCCTCCGTTCTGGTCCTTCATGTGCTGAGCAACCGACTGTGAACAGAGGAACGCCCCCTTGAGATGAATGTCAAGGACCTGATCCCATTCATCCTCGGTCATCTTAAGCATCATGGCAGGGCGGGTAAACCCAGCATTGTTTACAAGGATATCGATTCTCCCGAATTCGTCCATGGCAGCCTTTGTAAGCAACTCAACATCACTTTTCAGGGCGACATCGGCCTTTACGGCTATAGCCCTGCTGCCGAAGGATTTTATCTTTTCAACCACCTCATCCGCAGCCTTGGGACTTGAGGAATAATTCACCACAACATCGGCCCCCTGCTCTCCGAACGCCGTGGCAATAGCCCTCCCGACACCACGGCTGCTCCCTGTTACTACCGCGACCTTATTTTTTAATCTCATAATCACTCTCTCTTAATAAATTTTAACCTGAAAAGAAACGCCTTAAATGTGATTACATTATAGTTACAATATAATTACCGAACAGTTTTCACATGTCAAGCAAATTGTTAAATATTAACCGAAGAAATAGTCTTTAAGGCAAGAATTATTGTTGTTTTAATTTCGAGGAGATCTCAGTGGGTAGATATGTATTAGCAATTCTATTTTTTCTCGATATATGTAAAAGCCTTGAGGATTTTACGCAGATAGATCTGGCCGTGACAGCGGTCTGTAAATACCCCTGCCTCTTCCAAGGCCTTTATTACCCCTTCTACGGTCTCCTCAGGCACGACCATGCTGCATAGGTCCCTTGCCGGAGAGATTTCATTAAGGGGGGAGTCATATGGACGGATATGCCTTAAAAAGGTAATATTTGCTCCGCCTGCCCCGGCAGACATGGCCGCTTTTATCAGTCCCGTACCAGTGCCGTCGTCACATAACAGGATCATATCAACAAGACCGCTTATGTATCTCTTTCTATGCCCGTTTCTTTTATCAACCCCGTGAGTCCGCTGCCGCCAATCGATGTTTCCCTTAATATGGTCAAGCGCCGAGATGATTTGTTCTATACTGGCGGCATGACGCTGCTCCCCCCTGGCTACCCGCATATTTATCAAACCTTTTTTAACCGGATAGGCATAGATAAATCCGCTTCCGGGCTGATCCAGCCGTCCAGCCTCAATCATCAAGTCCATAATGCTGTCGGCTTCATAGGGTGTTGTGAATGAATGTATTATCTCCTTTTCTGCAGGGATGGTAATCCTTAAAAGCCCCATTTTATTGCGGACTCCTGTGCCTATGCCGAAGTGAATGGACGGCACTCCTGCGCCTGTATCAAGAGACACCCTGGCAATATGATCTCCCTGGCCTCGACGTGCGATGCAGCATATACCCGTGCATGGATGCATGGTAACGGGAAGCACGATTTTTTCAAATGGATTTATCTCGTTCTCCCTGCAGAGTTTATGCCCCTCCATTAATTGGACCTCCTCGGCCATAACAGAGCCCCTTCCCTGGAAATACAGGCCGCCTTTCTCAATAATGAGGCTAACAAGATAATCCGCCGTGTCCGAATTGACCAGGAAAAATACAGTATCAGTAGCGTCCTGAGACAGATCATTCCCGGGCAGGATGGAAAAGATTCCCTTTTTAACCTCAATCACAAGGGATCGCGATGGAGAGAGATAGAGATCCTGGACGCCCGTATCCTTTAATGCATTGATTACATCCTTTGAGATGTTTCTATGCAGGTATGCTGTTATGCGGGATACGGTCTTAGTGTCCTTCATTAATTAACCTCTTATTGTTCCCTTTCCTCGACGGATTCCCTGATTAACGAAGCACTCCTCTTTCTGTTGACATAGATCCCCAGCAGGAGAACTGTAAGAATAGGATATATGGATGCGGCCGCAAGGATCCCGAATCCTTCCACCACGCCGACCTGAGAGCCGAGTCCAAGACCCATGGCCAGGACAAGGGGGACGGTTATCGGGCCTGTAGTAACCCCTGCGCTGTCCCATCCGATATTCACAAATTCCTCGGTTGATATCTCTGTTATAATAATCAGCAGGGCATATGAAGGAACAAGTATCCAGACAAGGGGGATGGACAGAACTATCTTTGAGACACCGATGGCAATCCCCGTTCCCACGCCCACCGCTACTGCCTGCATCAGAAGAGATTTTTTAAAGGCCCCGGCGGTGTATTCTTCAACGGTAATCCCCAGCGCGTTTAATGCAGGCTCCGCCAGAGTGGCGCCGTATCCCATTACAAAGGCAAAAAGGATAACAACCAGGATGCCGGCTGCCGCGGAATCTGATCCGAAAAGCGGCCCTTTGACAGGCGTATATTGATACTGACGGGTAGTTCCGTCAAAACCTTCCGGATTATAGGGAACCGTTGTTATCCTTCCGGCCTCCTCAATGTAAAAGAATTGATACCCTTTACCATCCGTTGAAACAGCAGTTTGAATAATCCCCGGATCGAAATCGATAATTGTTTTATTCTCTTCGGTCAATTCTATTGTCTTGAAGGAGGAAGGCAGCCTTGCCCCGACCTGCTTTCCCAGTTTGTCCAGGCCAAGTTCTATGCCCATGTTAAATATCGCAAATCCTATTATGCAGAAAAAAATTCCCAGGAAGATTTCATCCGGATAGGGCACTGATTCCCTTACCAGAAAAAAAAGTACCAGAAAAAGAGGCAAGATTAAAAGACCTATTGCCTTAAGCGCAACAACAGTATTTCTTTCAATCAGGTCCCGGATATTTATTTCCTTTTTATTTCTTTCCACATAGTTGTTTGCAAATCTCCTCATATTGTCCAGGCTGCCAAAGATGAGGATCCTCTGATCCTCTGTCCCATATTTTAGCGCCCACAGTTCCAGGGCATGGGGTTCATCTCCCAGTACCGCACTGGCCTTATCCCGTGACACTGCAAGGTTTGCAAGATATTCCGATAACTTCAGGTTATCTCCATCAAAAAAAGACAGTCGGCCTTCATTTCCTGCCTCTGTAAGGACATACCCAAAAAGAGCTTCATTGTCCTCAAAAAGCATTCCAATGGCAGCCCTGTTATCTTTATTAAAAAAATCTTTCTCGCTCATGGGTTGTGGGACGGAAACACTGAAAAATATTCCAAGACCAAAAACAGAAAGTACGGGAAGAAGCGATGCCAGGGTAACCACTCCAAATCCTGTGGCGCCTGAGTCGGCCTTTCCTACCATCCTTGATATACCGATACCGAGGGCCAGAACCAGTGGCACTGTTACAGGTCCGGTTGTTACGGCCCCGCAGTCCCATGCCAGTCCCATAATATTGTTCAGGTTGGGGTCAAAGGCCGCCCATAGGGTCAGAAGCATCAGCGCGCCTAAAAATATGTAAATAAAGGGCTTCAATGAAACGCTGTAGTAAAAGCGGACCATCCCGAGACACACTGCAGTGCCGACGCCTGCGCCCACGGCCCAAACGAGATAATGAGGATACCTGTTAAGCAGCAGAAAAAGGAGAGGCGCCTCCCATGCCTTGACAGAACTTCCAGCCATCTGCAGTATCTGGATGGAAGGTTCAGCCAGGGTTGCAAGGAAGCCTAAAATCAACCCGAAAAATAAAACAACCGCCATGGGGTATTTTTTCGGGAGACCTCCGCCTATAATTGAGCCCATGCGCATCAGGCCTAAAAACAGACCTTCCATAAAAAGAGCAAGACCTATAACAACAAGCCCTATACCGGCAGATATTACAGAGGCGTTAAAGACAGGAATTTTTAAAATAAAGGCCTGGAAAAAAACAAGATAAATGATGATAAGCCAGACCGACTTGACCTGTGTCATTATGCGGTCTTTTATATATGGAAGAAGCAGCGCAAGGGTCTGTTTCATGTCCAGTCTGATTTTATGTGATGTCTCTCTAATCAATGTTCCGTCTCAAAGGATGTCTGATATTCTGCAAAGCGCCTAACCGGACATTGCCGATCTTAATTCTAAAATACGGCAAAATCCGCGACGCGACAATACAAAAACATCAATAGCCTGATCACTCTTTTAATCATTTTTAATACATTTTAAAAAAATTTAAAAGAGCTAAGTAATATAATTTATTGACAACCTTCACAAGCTTGTGTTTATTTCTTATAAAAAATAATCAAGTGAAAAAATCCTATAGCCGAAAATAATTACAGCCAGAACAGATGAAAAACCGCATTTTATTCTTATTTATTATTTCCCTTATTATGACCTCCTGCTCCGGCATAGACTACTACCTGGAGGGATCAAGGCCCGTGTCTTCGAAGACATCGGATGACTATTATATCGTCAACGGGGAACGCTATTATCCCTTGCCTGATTCTCTAGGTTTTATTGAGACAGGAAAGGCGTCATGGTACGGAGAAGACTTCCACGGCCGCCCCACAGCCAGCGGCGAGATATACGACATGTATAAAAAGACTGCCGCCCACAAGACCCTTCCCCTCGGCACCTATGTCAAGGTCATCAACCTTGAAAACAATGAATCAACAATTGTGCGCATCAATGACCGGGGGCCTTTTGTAAAAGACAGGATCATTGATCTTTCCTATGGCGCCGCCAAGGAGATAGATATGGATGTTGCGGGTCTTGCTTATGTACAGGTCATTGCCTTCGGCAAAGAGGCAGATAAGTTGCCGGACGGTTCCGCGCCGGTCCTGGATCTTGCGGACTTTGAAACAGGTGACTTTACCGTACAGGTAGGCGCATTCACAGATAAAAACAGCGCACTTATCCTTGCCGAACAATTAAAGGCGAATTTTGATTATGTCAACATTATGGAATATATTGACAAGGAAAACCGGATTTTTTTCAGGGTCCATGTATCCAAGTCAACCACACTGATCAGGGCGGAAGAGTTTAAAATGAGATTGGAGAATATGGGATTTTCAGATGCATTTATTCTAAGGCTCTGAATCATGTATTGATATTCTTTCTGATAATACTGGATGTCTTAAAAACAACCACCTTTCTTGCCCTTAATTGAAGGTCTTCAGTCGTTTGAGGATTTCGTCCTCTTCTTTCCTTTTTATTTCTTACCAGGAACTTACCGAAACCGCTGATGAGAACATCTTCCTCTTTTATAAGGGTCCCCTTGATAATCTCAAAGAGGTTCTCCACAGCCGAGCGCGATTTGGTCTTGCTGAGTCCCACATCATTATAGACATCATTTATCATTATCTCTTTCGTTAAAGCCATCTCTCTTCTCCTCTTTGTTTATATACCTGGAGCAGAACCTAAATCAAATAAAAATTGCCTTATATTTAAAGATGATGAATTATGACCTTTATGGTGTCAAGCTTTTTTATAACCGTATTTTTCTTTCAGTTTTTCACAGACAATGGGTGGCACAAGCCCGGATATATTCCCATTAAGGCTTGCTGCCTCCTTTATTATGGTGGAACTTGTATAAAACCATTTGTAATCCGTCATCAGGAACACCGATTGGACAGCCCTGTTGAGCTTCCTGTTCATAAGCGCCAGCTGAAATTCAAACTCAAAATCCGAGAGCGCCCTCAATCCCCTCACGATCACGTTTGCCCCCTTCCGGACCGCATAATCAACAAGCAACCCATTGAAGGAATCCACCTCTATATTTTCCTTATTACCCAGGACCTGTTTTATCATTTCTATCCTTTCTTCAAGGGAGAAAAGCGGGTTCTTCTTCGGGTTGATAAGTATAGCGATAATAACCTTGTCGAAAATCTTAAGGGATCTGTTCAGTATGCTCAGGTGGCCGTTGGTCAGGGGGTCAAAGGTCCCCGGATAAATTGCAATGGTCTGACTCATATCAATACCCTTTTCTAAAGATATCTATCCTTGTTTCTCCGTAGATCCTGCTGTCGCACAGAATTATTTCCCCGGCGCTTTCCGGCAGAGTGTCATTTTTTGATGACTCTGTTACCACAAAGGCCTGTTCCGACAGTACGCCGCAGCCTGAAAGCATCATAAGGACAGGAGGAATAAACTCTTTCCTGTAGGGCGGATCAATAAATACAAGATCAATCGCCCCCTTTTTCTCCAGGGATTCAAATGCCGGTCTTTTGGTTAAATCCCTTTTTAAAACCCTGCACAAACCGCCATATCCGCATAATGAAAGGTTTTTAACTATGGTCTTTATGGATTTATCTGATTTGTCTATGAAAACCGCTGCTTCAGCCCCCCTGCTCATGGCTTCTATGCCCAGTATCCCCGTGCCTGCAAAGAGGTCAAGCACCTTAAAGCCCGTCAGGTCCTGGCCCAGGATATTAAATATTGCCTCCCTGACCTTGCTTGAAGTCGGCCTTATTTCCATCCCATTAAGGGATACGAGAGACTTCCCTCTTGAGCTGCCGCCCGTTATCTTCATCGGGCATCACCTGACGTTCTCCTGATCGGTTGAATCTTGCATCTTGGCCTCATCACAGGCGCCCTGGAGAACTGCATCAGCAGTGCCCTTTGCCTTAAACTGCTTCTTATGAAAATGGTATATTGAGATAATAGGGCCGGAAAATACATAAGGAATAAAAAACAAGAACAGTAAAACACTGGGTTTATACGCGATGACAATGCATATTAAAATTATAGCGACAAATACGTTAAAGGGCTTCTGGTTTCTTATATTAAACTCCTTGAAGCTAAAATAGTGTAAGGAGCTTACCATAAGAAAGGACAAAAAATAGATCATGAAAATTATCAATTTATCCTTTATCTGTGAAAAAATACCGACATCACCTGCGAAAAGCACCATGGAAGATATGCATATGGCAGCCGCCGGGATAGGCAGCCCCTTGAAATAAGCGCTGTCGCCGGAGGTTTTTTCCACGTTGAACCTGGCAAGTCGCAGAGCGCCGCATATCACATAAAGACATGCCGCCAGCCATCCGAGGCGGCCGAATGGGCTCAGCGCCCACATAAAGGCTAGGACAGCCGGGGCAACACCAAATGCAACAAGGTCTGAAAGAGAGTCGTATTCAGTCCCGAAATGACTGGTGGTCTTTGTAAACCTGGCAATCCTGCCGTCGAGGCAATCAAAAACGGCTGAAACGATAATCGCGATGGCAGCGGCCTTAAATTCCATTTGAATGGATCCTATAATGGCATAAAAACCGCTGAAAAGACTCGCGGATGTAAACAGATTTGGGAGTATATAAATACCCTTTCTGTCTATGTCTCTGGGTCTTTTATTCTTTTTGCGTTTTATTTTCATGGCAAATACCCCATTACGGTTTGACCTGCCTTTACCCGCTCTTTAAGCTTCACCCCTATCCTGCTTCCGTCAGGAAGATATATATCCACCCTTGATCCGAATCTTATTATGCCGAAACGTTGCCCGGCATCAACTGGGTCACTTTCTTTCACCCAGCACGCTATCCTCCTGGCAATCAACCCTGCAATCTGCACAAAGGTCACCCTGTGGCCGTTCCACGTCTCAAGGGTAACGCGGTTGTTCTCATTCTGCTCGGATGCCTTGTCAAGATTCGCAGAAAAAAACCTGCCTGGATTATACTTTATTCCTGATATCCTTCCCTTCACAGGGATCCGGTTAACATGTACGTTAAAAATTGACATGAATATGCTTATCTTTAACGCCGGACCGTTGATGCCGTAATTTCCTCCGTCCTCAATGCGGCCTATGTGAACAATTGTACCATCTGCCGGAGAAAGCACTGCATCAGATGCAGCGCTGCCGCTACGGTCCGGATCACGGAAAAACCATAAAGTAAAAAGGGTCATCAGCCCCAAAATAATCCCAAGGATGGAAAGACCAAGGGAAAACATGATTATTGTAACTGCCGCCCCCGTGAATATAAACGGGAGCCCCTCCCTGGCCACAGGCAGCCTATTTTCTATACGGGTATTAAAATCCTTTGATTGCGACATTTTTATATTATTTTTTCGATTACTTTGATAATGGATTTTTATAATATTTATTATCCCAGGTTTTGTCAATGGCGATATTTTCTGAGTATATCGGCAGTTTACCTTGTTATATAAAATCTCCGGCGGTTATATTAATAAATAAATAATACACATCCTGTGGCCATCCCTCCGAACCGAATCTTAATATTCGTTCAGAACAGCGCCCTATTTCATCATGCCGATACTGAACATCGATTCCAGGTCATGGCGCGAGTATGCCTGAAAAGCAAGCATCGTTTCAGTTTTGAGGATTGAATTGATTTTAAGCAGTTTGTTGGTGACAAGATCCGCGAGATCATCATTCGATTTTACACGAGCGATAGCGATAATGTCATATTTCCCGCTGACAGAGTAGGCCTCTGAAATCCCTTCCATCTCTGCAAGCTGTTCAGCCGCCTCATTGATCTTGGTCCTTTCAACATTTAAGAGAATAATTGATGTGACCATATTAGCTCCTTTTTAACGCACACACCTACAATTTCATATACTCCAGCAGTTTGTACATCAGCACAGCCGGCCAGAAAAGGGCCTTGCAAAAACCCCATACCCCAAGCCAGAAACCTCCCGCATTCTTGATAAAATAGATAGCCGCACCTATGAATGCCATGCCGTAAACACCGCCGAATACGCCATTGCTTTTATCACCCATTCAGTTTTCTCCCTTTTTTACATTTATAAGAAATCCTGCAAAAGATCTCTTGCCTCATCCATCCTGTCCTTTGGAACCAGGATCCTGGCTGGCACGCTTCCGTAAAAGGATGAAAAATTCTCATTCTGGACAAGGTACGATATCTGATTATCATCAAGAAGGGACCTGACAACTGAGATCTCGCCTATATCAAAGCTTGTCATTACCTCCTCCAGACCCACAAACTCCGGGATATATTCCCCCTTCATCGGTTCCGGCTCCTCCGGGGGCAGATTCTCTACTAGAGGCACATGACAGTCCGCGCATTCAAAAAATCCATCCCGGTATTCCGCTTTACATTTCGGACAATACATTGGAACGCCTCCTTTACATAGATTGATATGATTCCTTTATTTCTGTTACTCTTAAAACCAATCGATTAATCCCTCATTGAAGATGTGTTGATGGATGGGGAAAGGCCATTGAAAAATAATGAAAT
>JAFGIC010000056.1 GCA_016929815.1 Deltaproteobacteria bacterium | reverse complement strand
GGCCTCGAATCAAGGGCGCAGACCTTCCAGAAACTGAAAAATGCCACCCTGATTTTCAAGATGAAGCCCAGAACGGAGGGCGCGTCCATATGAACATCACAGGCACGGACAGATACATGATCGAAGCCTCAATCGGGCAGGGGCCTTCGGGGACCGTTTACAAGGCGTGGGACAACGAATTGAAAAGGCATGTAGCGATCAAGGTCGCCCATAGGGGAAAAGGATGTTTTGTGCCAGAAGAACATCTTGCTGGGAACCTGGTCCACCCGAATATAGTTACTGTTTACAGGGTTGAAGCCGTTCTTGATGTTTCCTATGTTGCCATGGAATATGTCAATGGGCCGGATCTCAGTGAGTTCTGTGAAAAGGATATGCTTCTCAAACCGCTTAAGGTCGTTGAATTAATGATAGACATACTGAAAGGTCTTTTCTACGGACACGGCAAGGGGTTTATCCATAAAAATATCAAGCCTTCCAATATTGTCCTGAATGAAAACGGCATACCAAAGATAACGGACTTCGGGATAGCCCAGGCATCGGGCAGGAACCGTCAGATGGGCTTCTGGGGCACCCCTGAATACATGTCTCCGGAGCAGCTTCAAGGCAAAACGGTGACTGTTCAAAGCGATATCTTTTCGCTTGGATGCGTGTTCTATGAGATGCTCATGGGTAAGAAACCCTTCCGGGCGGAGAGCCAGTATGCAGTCATAGACAGGATTATGAATCAAGATCCCGAACCTCTCGGAGACATACTCCCTTGCAGTGAGATCTTTGATGGCATTATCGGGAAGACCCTGTCAAAAGAACCGGTTGCAAGATACCAGACATGCAGCGATCTGGCGGTTGATCTGAGCAAGGCCATCGGCCTTCTCAACAGACATGAGCAGTTGAAAAAGACCTCGGTATTTAAATCCCTCACAGACCGTGTTAATGCGTTAAAAACCTCTGCCGCATGATAACGGCAGAAAAGCCATGACGGAATCTATACAGGCATACACGTCAACTGACAAGACGCCGAAAGGATAGCCCGGGCCATAGTGGAAAACCGCTTGCCGCCTGCGTCCAGATCTTAGCGCCTGTAAAAGGCATTTACTGGTGAAAGGAAAACATGGAAGAGACCAATTTCTACTTACCTTGTGTATAACTGATCCCGCCGGAATATAGACCCCCTTCTTCTACACTGAAGCTTGCCGTAAGGGAATCTTTTTATATTACCTTTATTTAAATTAAAGAATATAGTTAATGCCGTTTTTTTGTCAAGTCAAAAGCAATATAATAAATGATTTAAATTTATGGCTAATATTATTCCCTGCCTGCGACATGGTCTTTTGTATGGCTTCTGTTTTGCATAATATTTGAGGGATTAGTGTGTAATAAAAAGGGCATTATTCCGGTCATATTTTATTCGCGAATTTCAGGAAAGGTCGAATAGACAAGGATATGTGAATTAATGAATGATAAGAAGAAGATAAACCGGTTTAAAAAGAATATTTTCTGGATGGTGATATCACTGTCTGTGACCTTAGTATTCGGGCATTTTGTGAGTTTGTTTACAATCAGTAATGCCGATAAGAGGATGCGCGAGGATTTCCTCCGGAATGCCCGCCTGGTTGCACAGGCGATTGACATCAATGGTGTCAAAAAGCTGTCAGGCACAGAGGCTGACCTTGCATCGCCGGAATATATCAGACTGAAGAAACAGTTTATTGCCGCCATGACCGCCTACCCGAAATGCCGTTATATGTACCTGATGGGGCAGGTAGAGGACGGCAGGGTGTTCTTCTACCTTGATTCGGAACCCGAAGGATCTGAAGATGAGGCGCCGCCGGGACTGATCTATGATGAGATAACAGAGGAGGATCTCGGCGTATTTGAGACGGTTACGGCACGGGTCACAGGCCCTTCCACCGACCGCTGGGGCGTATGGGTATCTTCATTGATTCCTTTAAAGGACTCGGAAAACGGGGAGCTTATCGCCGTATTCGGCATGGATATCGATGCAAAGACCTGGCAATCGGATGCGAGACATGAAGGGATAGTCCCTGCGTCCGTTATATTTATCATTGCTTTTACCATACTTGCTGGGTTTTTCCTGATTGTAAGGAGAGAACGTCTTGCGGAAAGAAACATACACCGTCTGCGTTATATTGAAACGGGCATCATAGCCGTTATAGGGGTCGCCATTTCATTTTTTATAGCCTGGACGACATACAGGGATGAACTTGACAGCGCTCAGGAGACCTACTTTCATCTGCTGAACGATAAGACAATCGGGGTTGCATCCACATTGAAGACGCTCAAGGATGTCGAATTGGAGGGCATGGCCGGATTATTCGGCGCAGTTCATGACAGGACAAAGGAGGATTTCCGCAATTACAGCGGGTATCTTGCCCGGATCTCGGCAATAAAGACATTGAGATGGACGCCGGTGGTTTATGAGAAAGAAAGGGCTGCCTTTGAACAGGCGGCCAGAAAGACGGTGTCTCCGGATTATGAGATATGGGAGATAGATTCCCAGGGAAACAGGGTGCCTGCGGCCGGTCGCCCATTTTATGTGCCCATTCTTTTCATGGAGCCCCTGGAAGGCATGGAATCATTGCTGGGTTATGATTTCAGCTCCAGACTGATTAATGAAAAGGTTTTGAAAGAGGCAGAAGCAACCGGGCTGACCCTATGCACTGACCCTGTGCCGCTGGAGGATGAGGAAGAGCCGCAGAATGGAATCATGGTATATCGCCCGGTCTTTTTCAGCGATGAGCCGGTCCGCCTCAGAGGATTTGCGGTCGCAGTCGTCCGCATGACGACGCTATTGAAGGATTCCGCCTCGTCAGGCCATGAAGATATTCCTATCACTATGGATATGTATCTGCTGGATGAATCCGGGACGGCCGTTCACGTGTCATCCGTATCAAGAGGAGGGATAAAAACAGAAGTAAAGAAAGCATATTCCATCACCAGGCCGATATTCATATTCGGCAGGACATTTACCATTGTGGCGCGATCAGGCTCCGATATTATATCCATAGGTTCGGCAAGGGCTGCGTGGATGGCGGGTATATCAGGCCTGATAATGACAGGCGCGGTCATGTTTGTCATAGGTTTTATTGCCAGGGGCAGGGAGGAGCTGGAATCCCTTGTCCAGGACCGCACTGCCGCCCTTGCCGAGAGCGAGAATCTTCAGCGAAATCAGCGAGAGCGTTTGGAGAATATTATCGAGGGCATAAATGCAGGGACATGGGAATGGAACATCCAAACAGGTGAAACCGAGTTTAATGAACGATGGGCCGAAATGGTCGGCTATACCTTGGATGAATTATCACCTGTAAATATTAAGACATGGTCGGACCTCGTGCATCCCGATGATTTAAAAAATACTGAAAGATATCTTGAAAGACATTTTTCAGGCGAGGAACCTTTTTATAATTGTGAATTCAGGATGAGACATAAAAAGGGCAACTGGGCGTGGATCTTGGACAGCGGCAAGGTCTTGGAATGGACCGAGGATGGGAAGCCCTTAAAAATGAGCGGGACTCATTTCGATATAAGCGGCAGGAAACAGGCAGAGCAGGAATTGGTAAATGCCAACCGCAGGCTTGAAGAGGCCATCCTCCTTTCCAACGAGATGGCGGTGCAGGCGGAGATGGCAAATACCGCAAAGAGCGAATTTCTTGCCAACATGAGCCACGAGATCCGCACGCCCCTGAACGGGGTGATAGGGATGGCAGGGCTATTGATTGAAAGCGATCTCACGGAGGAACAACGTCGCTATGCCCAGGCCGTAATTGCCAGCGGCGAATCTCTCCTGACACTCATAAATGATATACTTGATTTTTCAAAGATAGAGGCAGGGAAATTGGACCTGGAGATGCTGGATTTTGACCTGCGTAACATGCTTGATGACTTTGTTGAAACAGTAGCCTTCAGGGCAAATGAAAAGGGTCTGGAGATCCTGTGCACGATGGACCCGGATGCGCCCGTCTTCATAAACGGCGACCCGGGCCGACTGCGCCAGGTCCTCACGAACCTGGTGGGAAATGCCATAAAATTTACGCATGCGGGGAAAGTGATCATCCATGTATCGCCGGGCGACGGAAAAGGACTTATAAGATTTTCTGTGAGGGATACAGGCATTGGAATCCCGAGAGACAAGCAGGAACTCCTTTTTAATAAGTTTACACAGGTTGACGCATCGACAACGAGAAAATACGGGGGCACAGGTCTAGGCCTGGCCAT
>JAFGIC010000475.1 GCA_016929815.1 Deltaproteobacteria bacterium | reverse complement strand
TCCTGGCCCTGAAATTGAATCTGGAAGGCGCTGTTAAAGGAGAGGAGCTTAATGCATGGAGGATGTACTTACTGTTTTTCAAGCCAGCAAATACTGCAGCGTTTCGCCAAAGACTATTATAAACTGGATAGACGCCGGTCATATCGAGGCATACAAGACCGTGGGCGGGCACCGGCGTATAAAGAAGTCAGACCTGGAAAGATTCATGAAAAAACAGGGGATCCCGATCCAGGGAAAAGAGCGTATAGAAGAGAGAAAAAGGGTGCTTATTGTGGATGACGATCCTATTATTGTCGAAACCCTGGTTCAGGCACTGGAAGAAGATGTCCATGATTACGAGATTATTTCCGCTGCCGACGGTTTCGAGGCAGGGCTTCAGGTCAATAACTTCAAGCCCCATCTCATGATCCTTGACATAATGATGCCCGACATCAAGGGCTACGATGTCTGCAAGAAGATAAAAAGCACCGAGGATACAAAAGACACAAAGATTATTGTCCTCTCTGCATATCTGGACGAAGAAAAATTTAAAAAGATGAAGGAATACGGTGCAGACCTTTGTTTTTCCAAGCCTTTGCCTCTGCCTCAGCTGAAGGAGGAGGTGGCTCGGATACTGGGATATTCAGTGTAACTGAAAATAAGATCCGGACATGTCGGAAAATTCATAAGCTTTTTACGGGTGAAGAAGAAAAATTGAGTAACTATCCGGATGAGGCCAAGCTTTTTTAATCGCAGCTATACTGCTCACGATCCGTAATTGACTGTGGTTTGGGGGTAAGGAGTGGAAACCATTACACTAACCATAGAAGGACGCCTGGTCAGTTGTATCTCCGGGACGAGCATCCTGGAGGTTGCAGAGCAGAACGGGTTCAAGATACCGAATCTCTGCTATCATCCCAGCCTTAAGCCCTTTGGGGCCTGCCGCCTCTGCCTGGTGGAAGACGAGAAGACCGGAAGGCTTATGGCATCATGCGTTACACCGGCAGCCCCGGGCATGAACATCCTCATCAATACGCCACGAGTAAAGGCCCATCGAACCAATATAATCCGTCTGATGATGGCTGAACACCCGGATTCCTGTCTGGTATGCAGCAAGGGAAACAGGTGTAAGCTGAGAGAGATTGCAAGCGAGCTGGGTATCGGACAAAATGACCTTTACCCCATGCCCCACTACAGGCAATTGGAACAGGCAAATCCTTTTATAATAAGGGACCTGACAAAGTGTATCCTTTGCGGGAAGTGTATCCGGGCGGATCACGAACTGGTTGTAGTGGGAGCTATTGACTACAGCCTCCGGGGTTTCAATTCGCGGCCAGTTACGGTCCTGGAAAAACCATTGGAACAGTCTAGCTGCACCTTTTGCGGTACCTGCGTTTCCCTATGTCCTACCGGCGCCTTAAGCATAAAAAGTGCAGGATATATCGGAACCCCTGAACGCGAATCCCCCACGATCTGCGGTTTCTGCGGTGTGGGATGTTCACTGGTTATGGGTGTGGCAAGTGATCGGGTTGTTGAAGTCAATCCCTCTCATCAAATGGATACCGTCAATGGATCTACCTTATGCGTTCGCGGGCATTTCGCCCATGACTTTCTAAACAACAAGGACCGCCTGACGGAACCCCTTGTCAGAAAGGATGGCAATCTTGTGCCGGTCTCCTGGGACGAGGCCCTGGAAACAGTTGCCGAAAGACTTTTGTCCATCGGAAAAATGAACGGTCCGCAGAGCGTAGGCCTCTTCGGATCATCAAAATGCACCAATGAGGAGAACTACCTCTTCCAGAAGATCGCCCGCATCATGCTCCATACCAATAATATCGACAACGGCGGTTACATACACGGTCGATCAATCATGCAGGGGTTTAAGCAGAGGACCGACAATGGCTGTCGCGTCAATCCCCTGAGCAGTCTGGAAAATGCGGAGGCCATCTTTGTCCTGGGGGCAGACACTCACCACTCACTTCCGGTTGTCAGTTATTACATTAAGAGGGCGTCTCGAAAAGGCATTACAATAATCCTTGCTGATCCCAGGAAGACGGACATGGCCGCCTTTTCGTCCCTATGGCTTCCGGTTTTCCCTCACTCAGATCATGCTGTAATTAATGGCATTGCAGCGCTTTTATCTGAGGAAAAGGCCTGGGATGCCTGGTATGTGGACCGGTTCACGGAAAATTTCAGCGCATATCTTGACAGTATCAAATCTCTCGATCTTTCAAGGATTTGTGACCAGGCGGGATTAACAAGAGATTCCCTGGAAAAGGCGGCAGGGCTGCTGAAGGGGAAAAGGATTTCCTTCGTCATCGGCAAGGGGATCATGCAGCAGAGGAACGGCCAAATATCCCTGGATGCCGTACTCAACCTTGCCCTTATGACAGGGAGTCTTGGTGCTGATAATGCGGGCATATATCTGTTGGAACATGAAAACAATCAGACAGGGGCCTGGGATATGGGGACTGTTCCTGATTCGCTTCCCGGGCGCCTGCCTTTAAATGACAACTCGGCACGTAAACACTGGGAGCTTGCATGGCAATGCAGGCTGCCAACGGATCCCGGCCTCAACATTATGCGGATGATTGAAGAAGCGGAAAAGGGAAATCTAAAGGCCCTTTATGTGATGGGAGAAAATCCCCTCCGCAGCCTGCCCCAGACGCACCGGGTCCGTGAGGCATTAAAAGGGCTTGAACTGCTTGTTGTCCAGGAAATCCTTATGAATGAAACAACGGAGATGGCTGATGTGGTCCTGCCCGGCGCTGCCTTTGCTGAAAAAGGAGGCTCCTTTACGAATATAGAGGGAAGAATCCAGACCTTCGCACCTGTCGTATCACCGCCGGGTAATGCAAAACCCGACTGGGAGATACTTGATCTCCTCGCTCCAGAGATGGGCTACCCAAAGGTCTATGGCGCCCTGGAAAAGATCAGAAGGGAGATAAGTCAGTTTGTTCACATGTATGCGGACATGGGAAAGGAAGGCGTCGGCAGTAGTGCCTGGGTAAAGGAAATGAGCGGCAAGATGATCTTCCGTCCCGGCGAGCCCGGGGGCCTGGTATCATTTGTGCCTGTTGATTCTCCCTCCCATGAGACAACAGACGACGAATATCCCTTCACAGCAATTTTAGGTTCCTTGCGTTATCACCTGGGCAGCGGGACCAGGACCGGCCGCTCGCCTCGCATCCATGAGTTCACTACGGGGACAGGGGGAGAGATTGAGATTTCTAAGGAAGACGCTGAGGCAATGGGGCTTAGTGAAGGCGACAGGATCCGTGTTGCATCGGCCTCCGGATCAATTGAAAGGGGCATTAAGATAGAAAAAAGTTTAAGGACCGGACTTATCTTTATACCCCTTGCCTTTAACAATAATGACGCCTTGAACCTTATCGGGTTCAAGCCTCTCGGGGAGGCAGATTCACCTGGATGGAAAGAATGCCGTGTGAGTATCGAGAAGATTACAGGGCAAGGAGGACAATAATGGAAACGGAAAACCCCGGCCTTAACTGGGAGAAGATTACTGAGATAATTAACAGCTATCGCAGCAAAAAATGGCCGCTTATCCCCATGCTCCAGAAGATCCAGGAACAGATAGGGTATATACCGCCCGAGACCATAGATCCGATTGCGGAGGCCCTCAATATATTCCCTGCTGAGGTCCAGGGGGTTATTACATTTTATGCGGGATTCACCATGAAACCAAAGGGCAAATATGTCCTTCGCATCTGCCGGGGTACTGCGTGTCATGTAAAAGGGGGCCGGGCCGTCCTCCGCTTTGTCAAGAAAGAGCTGAGTCTTGAGGAAGGAGAAACCAGCAAGGATTACCAGTTTACGCTGGAAACCGTCGCCTGCCTAGGCGCCTGTTTTCTGGCGCCTACAATGATGGTAAACCGCACCTATTACGGAAGACTTACTCCCAATAAAATTACAAGCATACTGGCCCAGTATAAGCGCCGGGAAGGGGATGAATAGAGAATATGGAAAGGCTCCAGTCCATAGGTCAGTTGGAATGGTTCCGCAATAAGATCCGGGCCAGGACGGACCGGGCAAAGATTGTGGTTCAGGTCTGTATGACCGGCTGTCGCGCCTATGGCTCGGCTGAGGTGAAAGACGCACTGGAAGAGGAGGTGAAAATACAGGGTCTCTCCGGCCTGGTGGAGATCCGCTCTACCGGCTGTCATGGTCTATGCGCCAAGGCCCCGGTGATCGCCATTGAGCCCTTCGGGATCCAATATCAAGAGGTAAGTCCTGATGACGCGGGTGAGATTGTAAACGTCACCCTGAAGCATAACAGATTCATTGAACGGCTGGCATACAGAGACCCAAAAACCGATAAGCCCATATTTTACCGGAACCAGATCCCTTTCTACATGAAACAGGAGCGGAGGGTCCTTGCCAACTGCGGCAGGATAGATCCCACCATTATAGAACAATATATTGCCGAAGGCGGATACCAGGCCATTGTAAAGGCGCTTTCAAAGATGACCCCAGAAGATGTGATCGATGAAGTGACCTCTGCAAACCTGAGGGGCCGGGGAGGGGCAGGTTTTCCCACCGGAAAGAAATGGGACCTCGCCCGCAAGGCCGATGGGTCACCCAAATATATAGTCTGCAATGCAGATGAAGGCGACCCCGGCGCCTTCATGGACAGGGCGCTCCTGGAGGGAGATCCCCATGCTGTCTTAGAGGGCATGCTTATAGGCGCCTATGCCATAGGGGCTGAATATGGCTACATCTATGTGCGGGAGGAGTATCCGATCGCTGTAGATCATCTCTCCATAGCGATAAGCCAGATGCAGGAACTGGGCATTTTAGGGAAAAATATCCTGGGCACCGGATTTAACTTTGAGCTTGAATTAAAGATGGGGGCGGGCGCCTTCGTGTGCGGCGAGGAGACTGCGCTCATGGCCTCCATAGAAGGGAGACGGGGCATGCCCCAGGCTCGTCCCCCATTCCCCGCGCAATCGGGACTTGACGGTAAACCTACCAACATCAACAACGTGGAGACCTGGGCCAATATCCC
>JAFGIC010000474.1 GCA_016929815.1 Deltaproteobacteria bacterium | reverse complement strand
TTTGACATGGCAGGCGGACGGATCGACCTTACAGATGAGGGCAGCCCCAGCTTCGGGTTTACTGCGCAGAAGGTAAGCCAGGGTCCGCTGGTGGATGAGGTCCCATGGCATTCATTACACATGACACAGGGCGTCACGTCTTTTCCCCTTCCTTCGCTGAGCTTCAGCGCATATTCCGGATCAGCTATCAAGGCCCTTGCCATTGCGACCATATCCGTCTTGCCGCTTGCAATAAATTCTTCATTCAGATCCGGGTCATTGAATCCGCCATTGGGGGCGGTTATGATCTTTATGCCGCTCTCTTTTATGGCCCGGGAGCAATTCAACATGGATGGTTTGCTTCTCTCCTGATTAAAGCTGTTGGGGTGACTGGTGTACCTACCCGCGTCCCTCATCTGAATGATATCGGCCACACCCTCCAGCATCTTGGCCATTTTAACGACCTCTTCCACTGAGGGGGCCGATGATCCTCCCTGTTGTCCCTGGGCCTGGGCTGGCATTTGCCCCTGACCTTGCCCCGTCCCCTGGGCCTGGCCTTGTTGGCCCTGGCCCGGTCCCTGACCTTGACCCTGGCCCATACCCATAGGCATACCCATTCCCTGACCTAATCCATGGCTGATTCCCGGGATACCGGGCAATATCCAGGCTAAGATAATAAGATTAGTAGCCTTGCGTACGGCCTCCATCTTCTCTATGATGGGCTTGAGATCTTCCGTGTTTTTCGCCTCTCTTGTGCCGACATAAGCCACGTCATATCCCTTGTCTTCGGCCTCCTTTGCCTGTGTGACGATTTGTTCGATTGTCAGCGATTCCCCTCCTCTGCCTGGACCTCCACCCATACTGCCGCCTATGCTCACGCCGCCGACCAGGGCGCCCTCGCAATGGACGCCTTCAATCATCTGATCTATATAATTATGAACACGGGGGTCGTCGCCGTTCCAGGCGGGCATTTGTGCGGAATAACCTGTTTGCTGTCTGCCGGCTGATGCCCCACCCATGTCTGTTGACATGCGGACCAGGACAATAGCAGCGCTTTTGGCGATATCCGAATAATAGGTCCGGATCACGTCGGCGGGGTAGGTCTCCGGCCCCATCAGAAAATAAGGGGTGGAAATGGTATATAAGATCCTGTTTTTTACAACCTTGTTTCTGATGTTGAGGGGTGATAGAAGATGGCTGTATTTGCCGCTTCCGCCCTGAGACGAGACAGCGCCCCGGTTTTCAGATGCTGCAGCAAGGCCCTTGCCTTTGATAAGATTCGTAAAGGCCATTGCGGACGCCGAAGCCATGGAGCCGATAAGAAACTGCCTTCTTCCCATATGCGATAGTACTGTTTTCATGATCTCCTCCTGATGTGTGATAATTGTTTCTCATACATTTGATTCCCGTGCCCTTGTTACTTACGGTAAGTGTCGGGCGCAGCTAATCCTGCTTGTTTTGGCATGCTGAAAGGCTAGTATGTCCTAATGATGTCTATGTATCAAATAGTTCAAAATGTCAAACAGTTTTGAAGCCGAAGTTTAATGCTTCTGAATGGAGATCTTTTACTCCGGAGTAGTCAGGAACTATGATCTTTAAAACTTTCTGGCTTTCTGTTCACAATTGCTATATCTTTACAAATGGCAGGTGTATCCTGTTAAGCGCGTTTTCAAGCAAAAGGAGAAATAATGGAGGAGAAAAGGTGGCATTCAGTATGGGATCCGCGGGTTCCCGAGGTCTATGAGCCGGAGAAATCCATGCCCGAATATATCAGAGACCACGCGAGGGAAATGCCGGGCAAGATTGCCCTGAGCTTTTACGGATATGACATGTCTTATCGTGAACTGGATGATGCGGTCAGCCGGTTTGCCGGTGGGTTGATCAGGCTTGGAGTCAGGAATGGGGACAGGGTCGCATTGTTCATGCAGAACTGCCCACAGTTTGTGATAAGCTATTTTGGCATCCTCCGGGCAGGCTGTGTCGTGGTATCATTGAACCCGATGTTTAAACAGGCTGAATTGGAATATGAACTGAATGATTCCGGGACAGAGACCCTGGTCACCATGGATCTTCTTTACCCTGAGATTAAGAAGACAGGCGACCGGATAAGATTAAACAACATAATTGTAACCTCACTGAGGGATTATCTGCCTGAGAAACCTGTTTATTCTTTGCCGCCCGAGATGGAGCAGCCAAAGGTAACTTTCAGCAACACACTCGATTTTCTGCAATTCTTGAGCGGATCTCCTGCAGAGCCTGTGCATCGAGTTGACAACTTAAAAGATAATGTTGCACTCCTGCAATACACAGGCGGCACAACAGGACTCCCCAAGGGCGCTGTACACACCCATTACAGCCTTGCCCACGCGGCGGGGACTTCAAGATTATGGTTCAACTGCAACAGCGATGATGTGCATATGGGCGTCACCCCCTTTTTTCATATCATGGGCATGCTTCAATGCATGTGTGTAGCAATGGCTACAGGCGGCCTTCTTGTTATCCTCAGCCGGTTTCTGCCGGAGGCTGTTGCCGAGGCAATTAATAAATATAAATGCACCTTCTGGATAACCAACACTACAGCGATTATCGCACTTCTTGAATGGCCCCGGATCAGCCGATATGACCTTGGCAGTCTCCGCATAGTCTGGTATGGAGGCGCGTCAATGCCTGACGCAGTCTTAGACAGGCTCAGACAACTTGTTCCTGGGGCTGTATTCGGTGAAGGTTACGGCTTGACGGAGACCCTGTCTCAGGGCGGCGTGAATACCCCTTTATCACGACGCAAACAGGGATTCATAGGCATCCCCAATATTTCCGTGGATCTCAGGATTATGGATCTTAAAACGGGAATGAAAGAGTTAGGACCGGGTGAAGAAGGAGAGATCATAATAAAAGGTCCGACTGTCATGGCGGGTTACTGGAACAAGCCGGAGGAGACCAGGGACGTGTTGAGAGGTGGGTGGTTATATACCGGCGACATAGGCAGGATGGATGAAGAGGGTTATGTCGGCGTGGTGGGCCGCAAAAAGGAATTGATAAAGTGTTCGGGTTATAGCGTGTTTCCCAGTGAGGTTGAAGGAATCCTTCATCGCCATCCCGCAGTTTCAGAGGTATCGGTAATCGGTATCCCGGACCCTTATCGCGGTGAGACCCCAAAGGCGTTTATCGTTTTAAGGCCTGAGTATAAAGGAAAGATCAGGGAACAGTATATAGTGGATTGGGCAAAGGAAGAGATGGCCGCCTACAAACGCCCCAGGACGGTAGAGTTCAGGGATGAATTGCCTAAGACCGCCACCGGCAAGGTGCTGAGGCGCGTGCTGGCTGAAGAGGAAAGAGTAAAGATGTAATATATGTAAAAACATTCCATTAAATGGAAATTTTTTACCCAAAAAAGTGGTAAAAGTTTACATCTTTTACTGTGTAAGTTTTTAACAGATGTGTATATTACTGAAATAATGAAGAATAAATTCTGGTATTTACTGAACAAATTGGCACGTTTATTGCCGAGCTTTATTATAAACTTTTTGTAACTTATATTAATCGTGGGATATGCCCTGATGGTACATGTTACCTGAGATCGGGTTCCGTTTCCGGGCAAAATAAAGTCCTATGACCGTTATATGTCTACTTTCCCCTTGATAAATAAGGCAAAATCGCCTGATTTGTGGCATTAAAAGGGGAGCGTTTATTATCTCTCACTGCGGTTGTAAATTGCGATTGTGCTGCAGACTGCATGGGCAAAATGTAAAAGGAGGCTGATATGTTATGC
The DNA here is from genome assembly GCA_016929815.1 of Deltaproteobacteria bacterium. Lineage (GTDB taxonomy): Bacteria > Desulfobacterota > DSM-4660 > Desulfatiglandales > HGW-15 > JAFGIC01. Next base: position 2,959 of record JAFGIC010000474.1, on the reverse strand, counting down.
AAAAAAACCTTTAACACCCTTGGCGCCACAGCGCTGCTTGTTTTTCTCCTCTTCAACACCTCATATGCTGATATAATTAATGGGGACTTTTCCAGTGGATTAGATGGATGGACTGGATATGGAGATGTATCTGCAGTTACAGATACGGATACGAGTAATAGTTATGCCGTTATAGGAGATAATAACTATATCTGGAGTTATTTATATAAACCGACAAATTTAGAACCAACCAACTACTATACGATTGAATTTGATTTTGCCAATGAGTTGTCTAATGTTCCATATGATGACGATCCTGCATTTCTCGATACGTTCTATGCATCTCTGTATTTTATAAATGACATTAGTCAATTTGATCTTTTCTTTTCCTTTAAAGACTCCCTGCCTCTAGCGGAAATGGATGCATATGGCGTCTTCAATGACTTTGGAGGAAATATAGGGCCAAGCTCAAAAGGTGAAGGCTGGCAACATTATAGTATAAGTTTCTACAATGAATACGACTATGTTATTCCAACCTTTGAGTTAATTGATTGGAATTGGAAAAATGACGACAGCCATGTTTTTATCGACAATGTCAGCATTAACCCTGTGCCTGAACCGGCCACGTTATTTCTATTGGGACCCGGTCTGGCTGGATTGGGAGTGTTTTCGCGTAAGAGAAAAAAACGCTGATGAAATGAAACAGGATTGATTAATAATTAATAGGTGAAAATCATAAAATGACAAAGGCTTAAGCCTGCAAGTGGTGATGCCAATGAAAAAGCCGACTTTCCCTTCGGAAATCATATCAAATGATTTTGTAGGTGAAGTGGGCTTTTTTATGCCCATTGTTTTTGCCTTGTGGGATTGATTGCAGCCACGATAAGCGGGCAGTCTTATTGGTAAAAAACATTTTCAAAAACCTTGTCCTTTAATATATCAAATCTCCAGGAGGCTTTATGATCCGGCCCAGGATTTTTTCCAGATTGATTCAGATTGCAAAGTTACGGTCCCCTTTCTTTTTAATTCCACTCTTATTGTTTATATGCGCTTTTAGTGTGGGGGTCGCACAGGGTGATACAATCGATGTCAGTTCTTCCATTACCTTGACCACTGCCAATGAACGCTCTACAATGGATCGCCTTACGAGGATAGTTACCAGTACAGCTGATGTGACAATCACCAATTCTTCAAGTGAAAATATCTCATTTCCTTTGCATGCAGTGATAGACATCCTGGACACGGATTACAGCAATGTTACTATGCCGGATGCCTTAGGCGGAGACGGGATTGATCCCTATGGAAAGCACTATTATGATTTGAGTGGAGACCTTATAAGCGGCGTACTGGCACCGGGACAAAGCATTACCTTCGGGGTCAAATTCATCCGCTTATTCACTATCAGATTCCGCTATAACGTGCTCACTTACGGCAACCTCGAAGCAGGGCCTGTAAATCATCCCCCGACTTCCGATCCCGGAGGACCTTACTCCGGTATTGTCGGCCAGTCCATCGTATTCGATGGATCAGGATCATATGATCCTGACAGCGACACCCTCACATATGCCTGGGATTTTGGTGATGGGAATACGGGCAGCGGTGAACAGCCGACCCACACTTATTTGGCAGCCGGGACCTACACGATGAGCCTGATAGTGAGCGACGGCCAGTTGCAGAGTGACCCTGCAAGCACCCAGGCGATCGTAGATGCATCTGCCAGCATCCCGCCGGTGGCAGATGCAGGTTTTAACCGGACATTTACTTTGCCATCGGGCCAGACTCAGATGGACGTGATGCTGGATGGAAGCGGATCGAGCGATGCAGACGGCACGATTGCAGGATATGACTGGAGCGGAACGCCGGACCCTGAGGATATTGCAAGTCCGGTGGTGAGCCTTTCAGAGGGCATGTACACATTCACACTGGTGGTCACGGACGATGACGGGGCTCCGAGTGACCCTGCAAGCGTGACAATAACCATTGAACCTGCTCCCAATACGCCGCCGACAGCCGATGCGGGAGGACCCTACACGGGCATTGTTGGCCAGTCCATTATGTTCGACGGATCCGGGTCGTCTGATCCGGACGGGGACACCCTCACATATGCCTGGGATTTCGGTGACGGTACTACTGGGAGTGGTGTATTATCACCTCTTCATGTCTATGCTGCTGCAGATTTATACATAGTAACCCTCACAGTAAATGATGGAAATGGCGGGACAGCATCAGCATTAACAACAGCAACGGTTTATCAGCCCCCTACAGTGAACATATCTGCTGAACCTGTAACAATTATGGCTGGTGAATCAGCTATACTGACCTGGACGTCCCAGAATGCTGAGACAGCACTAATAGACAATGGAGTCGGCTCTGTAGCACTGAGTGGCTCCACAAGTGTGTCTCCTTCGGCGACCACCACCTACGAGATAAGCGTTTCCGGCCCCGGCGGCACTGCCACGGCAAGTGTCACAGTGACTGTAACTACTTCTGCCCCCAGCGTAAGCATAAGCGCAGATCCCATGACAATAGAAGCGGGCCAGTCATCCACGCTGACATGGACTTCATCTAACACCGATTCAGCATATATGAATAACAACATCGGATCGGTTGACACCAGCGGTTTCACAAGTGTATCTCCTTCAGAGACCACAACATATGTAATAACCGTGAACGGTCCCGGCGGCACTGCCTCGGATTCGGCAACTGTCACTGTTTCAACAGAAAATGAATCACCAGTTATAGACGCAGAAATAGAATTGACAGGGCCTGAGATGGAGACCATGATATGCACAGTAACCGGCAGTGATCCGGATGGGGATTATCCATTGACCTTCAGCTATAACGGATCCGTGCTGCCGTCAGCTTCCAGTTTCGAGCCCAAAGCCGACAATGTTTATGAGTTTTCCTGGCAGCCAACCTATGACGATGCCGGAGACTATACGGTCAGATTTACAGTGACCGATTCCGAGGGACTTTCAAG
>JAFGIC010000473.1 GCA_016929815.1 Deltaproteobacteria bacterium | reverse complement strand
GGAAGTTCACCGATTTCATCCAGAAAAATCGTGCCATTGTTGGCCAGTTCAAAGCGGCCAATCTGTCTGGCCGTGGAGCCTGTAAAGGCCCCCTTTTCCCTGCCGAACAGCTCACTCTCGATAAGATTTGCAGGAAGTCCGGCGCAATTTACATTTACAAAAGGCCTATCCCGGCGGTCGCTCTCCCGGTGAATGAAACGTGCGAATATCCCCTTTCCCGTGCCTGTCTCCCCTGTGAGGAGTACGGATGTCTTCGTGAGCGCAACCTGTCGCGCCCTGTACATTACATACTTGATAGGATCACTGGCGCCTATGATGTCGCCAAATCCGCCCTTCAGGTAAATCTCATCGCGGAGATAAATGTTCTCTGCCTCAAGCTGTTCTTTTATTTTCCTTATCTCTGAAAGGGCTGTCTCAAGTTCAGCTGTCCTCTCCTGAACCCTTTGTTCCAGTTCGTCGCGAGCCTTCGGCAGGGCATCTGCTATAAATTTCCTTTCGGTTATATCGTGGATATTGCAAAGGATGACATTACTATCATTAATACGGGTGACATTGCTGATAAATTCCACTGCAATAGGCAAGCCATCCTTCTTCTCAAGTGTTATGTCCTCGTATCGGACATAACCCTGGGCCTGAAGCTCCTCGAAGGCCTTTCGAGGCTCCTCAATGTATTTGAAGGCGCCGATCTCCCAGAATTTCTTATCTAAAAAATCCATGGGTGAATATCCCAGCATTTCAACCATGAAGGTGTTTACATCCAGTACTTGACCTGTCTCTGCGTCTATAACCAATATGCCGTCCTGGATTGTGTCAAAGAGACTTCGATAGCGGTCTTCAATCATGGTTTCAAGGCAGTTTATTTTTGAGTGATCTTTATCAGATTTTGTTTGCATAAAAGCCCTTCAATAAAAGACACTGATCTGAATATTTATAATTATGCATTTTATATCAAAATCAAATGAAAAGATCAAAAAAACAAGTACATTTTAAAGGCAGTTGCTTTATATACAACAAAATAAGCCAAGTTGCTACAGTGAGCAACAAAAATAAGTAGTCAAGGATGTTCTTGCATGACCTATTTTCAAAAGACTGCATTTGTCTGATTGATTTTCATTTTTTATGGTAGTATATTTTGTAAGTATTTTAATTGAGCATGAATAATCAAAATCACAATTACAGTACGTTTAAACATAATAAATAAGGAGACAGCCCATGACGAAAACCACACCCCGAAGAACCGACTCAACTGCCAAGGGAAAAGAAAGTCAGGCTAAAATTAGTCCTGACGATTCCGATGACTCATCTGCGGATCAAAATGAAAAGGATAGTGTGGACAGGATCAGGGATATCCTTTTTGGGGCTCAGGTTCGGCAATATGAGCAAAAATTCGGCACACTGGAGGAGACTATCCGCAAGGAGGCTGCCAACCTTCATGAAACAACAAAGAAATCCGTTGAAGCTTTGGAAATTTACGTAAAAAAACAGCTGGAATCCTTAACCGCGCAAATTAAGGCGGAACAGAAAGACCGGACAGATTCAATAAAGGAGTTTTCCAAGACCTTTGAAAACGCAGACAGGAATCTTGAAAAAAAACTGAATACCCTTGATGAAAAGGCCAATTCAATCCGGAACGATCTTCAGGAACAGATCCTGCAGCAGTCAAAAACCCTTATGATGGAGATCGACAGGAGACATGAAGAGGTCGCGATGGCGCTTAAGAAGGCTTCGGAAGAACTCAGAAAAGAAAAGATTGACCGGCTTGCCCTCTGCAACCTTTTTAATGAGATGGGACTTCGTTTAAAGGAGGAATTCAAGATCGCAAATATAAAATAACTCTCTCATATTCGGAAGGACGTGTGATTTGGCAGACTCTTCAAACAACACTATAATCGATAAATCATCTGAAGCCCAAATATCCTCGGGCAAAAATGAACTGGAAGAACTTCGACAAATCATCACCGGACTTGAACGGAGCCGGATTGATAAATTAAGAGAGCGATTAGACAGCCGTGATATCCGAACTGAAGAAATCAGCAGCATACTGCCTGATGCCATTCTGCTTCGCACATCTCAAGATGACAAGCTCACCAGATCTATCGGGCCTACTGTTGAAAAGGCCATCGAATCATCAATAAGAAGAAACCGTAAGGTCCTTGTGTATGCACTCTTTCCTATTATTGGACCGTCAATTAGAAAAGCAGTAGTCTCAACTATTAAAAGAATGATACAATCATTCGATAAAACACTTGAATACAGCTTTTCCATACAGGGCTTGAAATGGCGATTTGAGGCGCTGAGGACAAAAAGGCCCTTCGGTGAGATTGTACTCCTTAACACCCTTGTATATCAAGTTGAGCAGATCTTTTTAATCCATAACAGGACAAGCCTTGTTATCCAACACGTTGTGTCGAAAGATGTCAAGATTCAGGACCCTGATCTTGTGTCGAGCATGCTGTCTGCTATCAGGGATTTTATCCATGATTCCTTTAACCTGGACAAGGAAGAAAATCTTGACACCCTGCATATCGCCGACCGTACCATATGGATCGAGCAGGGCCCTCATGCGCTGCTGGCTGCCGTAATTCGCGGGACCCCTCCGGAAGAATTGCGGTCAAATTTTTGCGATATTCTTGAGATGATACACATAAGCCACGGTAATGAACTTGAAAATTTTGATGGGGATGCCGCTGAATTTGAATCAGTAAAGCCGGACCTTGAGGCGTGCCTTGAATCCGGATATAAGGCAAAACAAAAAAAATATCCCCATTATCTTGGATTTTGCTGTCAGCGGCGCTCCTTTTGCTGGCAATCTGGTGTTTTTCCCTGATCCGCGATCATAGGAAAGTGTCCCATTATCTGGAGAGACTTAAGGCAGAACAGGGGATTTTAATTACATCCAGTGAAAGGCATTCGGACAAATATTATATATACGGCCTGCGCGATTCCATGGCTTCAGATCCCGAGGGCATCTTAAAAGAAGAGGCCCTCGAACCCGATAAGTTCATTTTTAAAATGGAACCATATTATTCTTCTGACCCTGGGCTTGCGATAAAAAGAATCCATAAAATGCTTGAACCTCCCAAAAGCGTGTCCCTTGACTTTACGGATGATGTATTGAACATTGAAGGGGCGGCTCCTCATAAGTGGATTGTCCGGATGAGGGAGGTCATGGCTGCCATCCCCCTTATCTCACGCTACAATGATGAAAAACTGATTGATATCGATTTAAATGACTTTCAGACACTGAGGGAAAAGATTGAAAATCGCTTTTTTCTTTTTGAATTAGGCTCTTCAGAGATGCTCCCCGGGCAGGAAGATGAACTCGCGGCATTTATTAAAGAACTCCAGGATTTATTAGGTAAAGCCGAAGT
>JAFGIC010000055.1 GCA_016929815.1 Deltaproteobacteria bacterium | reverse complement strand
TCATCAATCAGGTTGAAACTCTGGAAGACAAACCCGATGTTCCCCTTTCTCAGGTCGGACCGCTGCTTTTCCGAACGCTTTGACACCTCTTCCCCGGCAAATTGATATTCCCCTTCAGAGGGATTATCCAGGAGCCCAAGGATATTAAGCAATGTGGATTTGCCGCAGCCCGACGGCCCCATGATGGCCACAAACTCGCCTTCCCTGATATTCAGGTTCACATTGTCCAGGGCCGTTGTTTCAACCTCCTCTGTTGTATAGATCTTTTTCAGGTTCCTTGTTTCGATCATGTCTCGCTCCTCCTTGCGCCGGCTTAGCAGGGAATGCTCAAGCTGGGGTAAATAAGGTTTATGGAAGAAAATGGTAAGCTTTCAGCAAAAGATTTGTAATTCAACCACCTGGCTGACTGCTTGTATGAGACTTCATTTCTTCTACCGTAACATAGCGCCGTAGGCTCGACATATTAATAGCACGTGATTTGCAATTCATTATATTAGCTCCGGAGGAGCGGCATAAAAAATGAATGCATATCGGATATAATATTAACATGCCGCTCCTCCGGAGCTAAGGAAACTATCCTCTTAAAAAGCTATTAACATTTCGCTCCTACGGAGCTAAGAAATCTATCCCCTTAAAAACCTACGTCGTAAATTCATACAAAGCAATGCCCATGCCATAGGATATTGAAATGCTCATATCCTTGCAGGACAAGGAGTTGCAGAATATTCCTGTTTATTTAATGCGTTTCAATGACTGGTTGGGGTGTACGTCTGCGGACAAATGGTGTCCGATAATGAACATCATAAAGGTGTAAGACAAGAAAACAGATTTGATTCACTGGATGGACGGGATATTTTTAAGGGATAAAACATAAAAATAGCACCTTTTCAAGGGAGGCAAAAAGTCGGGCTTCAAATGTTATTGATTTGTATTATACAAAAGTGTATTATACAAAACAGTATAAAACAGGATTCTAATGGAGGTGAAAAATGCAAAACCCCTTTAAATACGGACAGATTGTAACCGGTTCTGATTTCTGCCCTCGTCCGGAACTTATTCGTCAATTGGAGGAGCATATCAAATCCGGACAAAATGTCGTTGTTTATGGAGAAAGGCGGGTTGGAAAATCTTCAGCGGTTTATCAAGCTGCTATAAACAGCAAACCTAGAATCCCCCTGCTTATTGATTTTATGGGCATTAAATCCATCGACGCCTTGATTAAGAGAATACTAAAAGCGCTGATTGCCCAAAAAGATAAGCAAGGGATGATGACTTCCATATTAAAAAAATTTGCAGCAATCCGGCCAACCCTTTCTCTGGACCCGGTCACTTCAATGTCGACTTTTTCATTTGATGCCTCGGTTGAAATAAAAGCTGAATCCATTTCCGAGGTCATAGATCTGATTAAAGACCTTTATGGAGATAAAAAAGTCGTTGTGATAATGGACGAATTCCAGGATATATTGGATTTGCCGGGTTCAAGAGAGGCATTGGCGATCCTGCGCTCCGTCATTCAATATCAAACAAACATCCCATACATATTCGTCGGCAGCATCCGCCATAAAATGAGCGCAATCTTTATCGACAGCGACTCCCCGTTTTTTAAGTCCGCTATTCCTGTTGAGATCGAACCTATACCGGCGGACGAGTTCGGGGTATTTATTGAAAAGAAATTTACTGAAGGAAAGCGAAAAATCAGACGGGAGCGCATCGATCGCCTTTTCGAAATTGCCGGCAACATCCCTGGAGATGTTCAACAGCTATGTGAAGCTTTATGGGCTGTTACTAAAGAGAAGGAATCGATAGATGCCGAAGAGATAAAGAGCGCCCTGGAGTTGATATTTTCAAGAGAGCGCAGCGCTTACGAAAATTATGTCCGGCTTATTACCGGCATGCAGATGAAAAGCCTTCTTGCTATCGCCGGGCGTGGAGGCAAGAGTATATTTTCAAACGAGTTTATGAAGGCCGCGGGATTTACAAATGCCTCCTCATTAAAACGTTGTATTAACAGATTGACAGACTTGAATCTTTTATTCGATTACAAAGGCGAGTACCGGTTCGTTAATCCCTTTTTCCGCGCCTGGCTTATTGCCGGGTTATCATGAGCGCCGGTCCAAAAAGCATATGGCAATAAATAGACAGGCCTGCCCTGGAGTGAATTAATAGGATTACAATTCTCAATTATTTCTTCTTTATAAATCCTATAGTTGATCCAGCAATATTGACAACAGGTCTAGGCCAGGGATTTACAGGATGTATAAGATTTCTTGCTATGACTATTCCGGCATGTATTCCGAAAAAGTCATGACTTTTTCGGAATGAAGTAAAAAAACTTTTAATTTCTGCCTGTATCAAGTATACATAATTAACAAAAGTGTTAATTTGGTATGCTTGATGCAGCTCAGAAAAACTCATAAAGATAAGACTTTATTTTATTAAAAGGGTGATTTGTGGCGGACAAGATCGGCAAGATACTGATTGTGGATGATGACGAGGATGTACTGAAGGCCGCCCGCCTGTTTCTGAAGAAGCATGTTGAGGCCATCCATACTGAAAAAGACCCGGAAAAGATCCCCACTCTTCTCATGAACGATTCATACGACGCGATACTGCTGGACATGAATTTTACCAGGGACGTTACCAGCGGACAGGAGGGCCTGCACTGGCTCTCCAGGATACTTGCCGTCGACCCTGCCGCAACAGTCATCATGATCACCGCCTTCGGCGATATAAACCTTGCCGTGACCGCTGTAAAGCAGGGCGCGACCGATTTTGTCCTTAAGCCGTGGCAGAATGAGAAGCTGCTTGCCACGGTATCCGCTGCCGCCAGCCTTCACAAGTCAAGGCTTGAGGTCGCAAGTCTCAGGTCCAGACAGGAACAGCTAAGCGCCGACATGGATCAGCCCTTCAACGAATTCATAGGATCTTCTCCATCCATGCAGAAGGTGTATTATGCCATCCTGAAGGTGGCAAAGACCGACGCCAATGTCCTGATCCTCGGAGAGAACGGCACCGGGAAAGAGCTTGTGGCAAGGTCGCTCCACCGGCACTCGCTCAGGTCCGATGAGGTATTCATCAGTGTGGACATGGGGGCGATCAGTGAATCGCTCTTTGAAAGCGAGCTTTTCGGCCATGTAAGGGGCGCGTTCACAGATGCCAGTGCGGACCGCGCCGGCCGCCTTGAGGTCGCATCCACCGGCACACTCTTTCTGGATGAGATAGCCAACCTGTCCATGCAGATGCAGTCAAAGATACTCAGCGCCCTTGAAACAAGGCATGTTACAAGGCTGGGCTCAAACAAAGCTGTCCCCATAGACATCCGGCTTATATGCGCCACAAACATGAACATCAGTAAAATGGTCAAGAGGAATGAATTCAGGCAGGACCTTCTTTACAGGATCAATACTGTCGAGATACATCTTCCGCCCCTGAGGGAGAGAGAGGATGATCTTCCACTTCTGGCAGGGCATTTTCTCAAGATTTACTGTAAAAAATACAACAAGCCTCTTAAAGGGATGAGTCCTTCAACCATTAACAAGTTCATGAAATACAACTGGCCCGGGAACGTCAGGGAGCTTCAGCACTGTATTGAAAGGGCAGTTATACTCAGCGACTCTGATGTGCTTCGACCGGAGGATTTCTTTTTCTCGCCGGTAAAGTCGGATGAAGAAAGCGTGGTGTTTGAAAACTACAACCTTGAGCTTGTTGAAAAGACGGTAATACGCAGGGCCATAGACAGGCATAAGGGGAACATCAGTCAGGCGGCAAGTGAGCTGGGCCTGACAAGGGCATCGCTTTACCGCAGGATGGAGAAACACGGGCTGTAGATTTCACCGCAGAGGCGCAGAGGACGCAGAGAAATATTTGACAGGATGATTGATCTTCATTTGTCCCGGATTCCTGCGGGACAAGTGATAAATTTAACCTTTGCGAACTCTGCGTCTCTAGTGAGCAAAGCGAACGGGCGGTGAACATTATTTTCCGAGGAAACCAATGTTGAAGACCTTCAGATTCAAGATGACTGTCAGGGTTCTGCTTCTCACGGTAACATTGATACTGCTTGCCTTTCTTATCTTTAAAATGGATTTCATATTTGTGCCCCTTGCCTTCGCCATACTGGCCGTTTTCCAGGTCTTATCCCTGATCCATTTTGCAGAGAAGACAAACAGGGACCTGAGCAGGTTTCTCCTGTCGGTGAGATATGACGACACGTCACAGGCATTTACAAGCGAAGGGCTTGGTTCATCCTTCAATGAGCTGAAGGAGGCCTTCGGCGAAGTAATGGCTAAGCTTCAGGAGACACGTTTTGAAAAAGAGGTCCACGCCAGGTATCTGAAAACAATAATACAGCATCTGGGAATAGGGCTCCTTGTCTATAAGCCTGATGGTACGGTTGACCTGATCAATAACGCGGCAAAGAAGCTCCTTAAGACCGACGGCCTCAGGGATCTCAACATCATGAGAGAGACTTCTCCCGAGCTCGTCGATACCCTGCTTAATCTTAAGCATGGCGACAAGAGGCTCGTTAAACTCGACAGGGAAGGCGAGACCGGATACCTTTCCATTTTCAGCCATACCTTTCTTTTGAGACAGCAGGAGTACATCCTTCTTTCCATACAGAATATCAAGGAGGAGCTGGAGGAAAAAGAGATGGAGGCATGGCAGAACCTTATCAGGGTGCTGACCCATGAGATAATGAACTCCATAACGCCGATATCATCAATGAGCGCCACACTACTGGATATG
>JAFGIC010000472.1 GCA_016929815.1 Deltaproteobacteria bacterium | reverse complement strand
TTTTGTTTCATGTCTCTTTTCTTGACCGTTATATAATTTTTATCTATAAAGGAAGTAACGCAGGAGTCCGACCATGTCTAAAAAACAAGGAGATCAATCATGTCATTACACCTTAAGAAATTAAAATCTTTCCATGGGCGCAAAGGCCCCCTGCTCCTTATAATAATGGACGGGATAGGACTAGGTAGGCAGGATGAAAGTAACGCCGTATTCCTGGCCGACACGCCTAATCTTGATCTCCTTTTCCGGTCGGAGCTGTACACGGAACTAAAGGCCCACGGCACGGCAGTTGGGCTGCCGACAGACGATGACATGGGAAACAGCGAGGTCGGACATAACACAATCGGCGCAGGCAGGGTCTTTGATCAGGGCGCCCGTCTCGTGAACAAGGCACTCAGGACAGGCAGTATTTTTCAGGGCGATGTATGGAATAATATTATAACGCGTTCGAAAAACGGCGGGACCGTCCATTTTATCGGGCTCCTTTCGGACGGCAATGTCCATTCTCATATTGAACAATTATACATAATGATCGACAAGTGCGCAGAGCTGGGTTTCAGGAAGGTAAGGGTTCATGCCCTGCTTGATGGTAGGGATGTAGGGGAAAGGTCCGCTCTTAACTATGTCATCCCAACAGAGGAAAAACTTAAAAAGATCTCAGAAGAAAAGGGCCTTGATTATGCCATTGCCTCGGGCGGCGGACGCATGAAGGTCACCATGGACAGGTATAACGCAGACTGGGATATTGTTAAAAGGGGGTGGGAGGCCCATGTCCTGGGAAAGGGCAGAAAATTCAAATCCGCTTCCGAGGCTGTTAAGACCTACTATGAGGAAGATCCTAAGGCAACCGATCAGTACCTGCCGTCATTTGTGGTGGCCGATGATTCGGGAATTCCTGCGGGCACAATCAATGACGGGGATTCGGTGATACTTTTCAACTTCAGGGGCGACCGCGCCATTGAGATATCAAGGGCGTTCACGGAAAAGGAATTTACCGAGTTCGACAGGGGCCCCCTTGGCGACATATTTTACGCTGGCATGATGGAGTACGATGGGGATGCCCACATCCCCCCCTATTTCCTCGTGCAGCCGCCTGCCATTGACAGGGTCATCAGCGAATACCTGTGCGCGGAAAAGGTAAGCACCTTCGCGGTTTCGGAAACCCAGAAGTACGGACATGTCACCTATTTCTGGAACGGCAACCGTTCCGGTTACATCGATGGCTCCCTCGAAAAATACATGGAAATACCTTCCGACAGGATCGAGTTTGACAAGGCGCCTAAAATGAAGGCAATAGAGATAAAGGATGCGGCCATAGACCTCCTGAAGACAGATAATTACAGGTTCGGAAGGCTTAATTTCCCGAACGGGGACATGGTAGGACATACGGGGGTTATGGATGCCGCAATTATAGCGGTAGAGACAGTTGATAGATGCGTGGCGGAACTTCTGTCCGTCATTAAGGAAATGAAAGGCATAGCCGTTATTACCGCAGACCATGGCAATGCGGATGAGATGTTCACGATAGATAAAAAGGGCGTCAAATCAATAAAGACGGCACATTCCCTGAATCCTGTCCCATTTGTAATCTATGATCCACAGTATAGGGGAGAATACCGCATGGCGGATATAAAGGGAAAAGGTCTGTCAAACATAGCCGCAACCCTGCTTAATCTCCTGGGCTATGAAAAACCGGAGGAGTATGATCCGTCGCTGATCTCTATTCTTTCATGAAGTTAATGTCCTCTGCCTTCCACACCTCGAATTAGGGCAAAACCAGCGTCGGACTGTCATCATTCTCGGGTAATGCAATCAGGGGCATCTCAAAAATTGCGGCCTGGGCCAGCGGAGGAGAAAGGGATACTATCTCACCGGGCTCCAGACCGCTCGTGATCCTTATAACCACATCATTGTCCAATCCTGTCTCCACTATTCGAGGATTAAGTTTGCCGCCTTCTATTACATAAACCGTAGTTTTCCTATCTACGCTCATGACAGCCTGTATAGGTACATATACGGCGCTTTCATACTGGTCTATAATTATCTCTGCTGAGCAGCTCGATCCGGAACGAAGAAGATCCATGTTCCCACCGTTCTCCAGGGTAATGACGGTGTCATAGAGCTTTAGATCAGAATTCGAATAGGCCTCCTGGGCATTAATCACATTTGAAATATATGTCACCTTGCCAGTATATACAACGTTTGGTATCGTATCCACGGTAACCAGCGCATGAAGACCCACCTTTACCTTACTGAGGTCCCCCTCATTTATGCTCATATTTACAACAAAACCAGTGGTTGTCGGCAGATGTATCAGCTCCTGCCGCTCCTGTACTGTGTTGCCTACCTTAAGAGGCTCTGTGCGGCTGCCGTGCCTTCTTTGGCTCTGTTCAGCGCTCGTGGCATAGATTACTGTCCCGTCCCCCGGCGCGTAGATACTGGTCTTTTCCAGCTGGTTATTATACTTCTTCAGCTTGGCAAGTTGGCGTTCATATTCTGCCTGCATTGCGGCCTTCTTGGCCTCTGCCTGAGCGACATTTGCCTTTGCCTTCCGTGCTGTCCGTTCAAGGGCGGCCTTTGACTGGGTCACATCACTCTCAAGCTTGGTCAGCTGCCTCTTATAGGTATAATTCACAAGAAGTTCCCTGGCATTGTTTTTCAGTTGAACAGCCAACTGCTTCTGGCTGTAGGAAAGCTCATCCTTTTCAAGCTCCGATTGGGAAAGGTATCCCTCTTCATAGAGTTTCCTTGACCATTCAAGTGTGTCCTTTGCCTGTGCGAGCTCCTCCTCAGCAAGGGTGATATTGGATTCAGCTTCACGAAGTGCGTTGGGGTATTCCCCCTCAATATATTTTTTCAGGTCCAGCTGAGCAAATTCATAGGAAAGCTGTGCCGATTCGATATCACTCTGTGCCTGATTTTTTGTGACTTCATAATTCTCACTCGCCTCAACCCTCGATGCCTCTGCCTTCTGTACCTGTATCTCCTGATCAACCACCCTGTCGGACAGAGTGCTGGAGTCCAGTTGAACAATCAACTCACCTTTTTTGATTTTAACCCCTTCATCCACAACGTACGTGATGGCTGTAGAGCCCTCAACTTCATTCTTGATGACAAGCTTTTCCTTTGGCTGTATGGTGCCCGTTTCGGTGATACTTATCTTTAGAGGCCCCTGTTTGACAGTATAGGGGTTAGTGCTGCTTTCGGCATCTCCGCTTGACAGCACCGACAAAACAACCCATATAATAAAGATCAAAACAACAATACTGCCTATGGACATGACGGGTCTTTTGGTAATAATGCCCCTTATCCCTCCAAAAAAATTCATATGATTTGACATTGTGATCCTGATCCCGTTTATATTCTGTTAATAAATTTACACTCCACATCGTTTCCGCATACCTTTTTAAGTCGTTCAGTCAGGATTAAAAGTTACATTTAAGCAGCGCGGGATGAAAAAATATTTCCGTCCAGGATTTTGCATAGGATAAAGCCGGCACAGTGTGGCATGGTGAGAAGATCCTAAAACATTCAGCGCCTTTCCATGTCCCGCTGGACAATTTCAAGATGTTCACGAGCGGTTGTCAAGGAATTGTCTATCTCAAGGGCCTTTTTAAAATGTTCGACGGCCTCCTCCGTCTTTCCCATCTGTAAAAGTGTAATCCCCAGGTTGTCATGGGTCTCAGCAGAACCGGGCTCAAGCTTTAGGGCCTCTGAAAAATGCCCTGTCGCCTCTTGGAAACGTCCCATATACCCCAAGGTGATCCCCAACATCCTGTGAACCTCCGGATCATCGGGATTTATCTCTGCTGCCCTTAACAGGTAGATCTCAGTTTCCTCCATATTCCCCTGATTTAAAAGTGCGATTCCCATGTTGTAGTTGGCCAGAAAATTATCCGGATCTATTTTAAGGGCTTCCATGAAGTGATTGATGGAAGCGTCAATCTGTCCCTGCTGTCCCAGGACCAGCCCTGCGTTGTTGTGGAAATCGGCGTTTTCCGGGGCAATCCTCAGCGCCTCATTAAAATGTGTCAACGCCTCATCCAGCCGTCCCTGTGCGGCAAGCACACGGCCGAGATTATCATGAGCGACCGCGTAGTCCGACTCAATCTTTATTGCCTCTGTAAAATGTCTAATGGCGTCGGCGTTCCGACCCTCATCTGCAAGAACACCCCCAAGATTATTATGTGCCAGTGCAAAATCCGGATTGATCTCCAGTGCCTTTGAAAAATTATAGATGGCTTTGGAATAATCACCCTTATCTGCAAAAATGTTCCCGAGGTTGTTATATGCCTCGGCCGAATCAGGGACAATCCTTACTGCCTCGGAAAGCTGGGCAATTGCTTCATCAAATCTGCCCATTGATGTAAGCATCTCCCCCATTTCCATATATGCCTCATAAAAGGACGGATTTAGGGAAATTGCTTTTTTAAGCGCATCAATCGCTCCTCCGGTGTCTCCAATGACCCCGAGGCCCTTAGCCAACATGTAGTAGGCCTTGTTGTCGTTGCGGTTAAAGTCCAGGTGAGCCTGTATCCTGCCTGTCTGTATTTGAGCACACTGCATTTGGAGGTCACGACTTGGAAATATCCCATAATCAGTAACATATTCATTGCTACAATAGTCTTTTAATATCTCTTCAAAACGTATCTTCTGTAATGGAGAGACCATTTCAAGGTTGATATCACCAAAGGGTGGCGAAAATCCGGCTTTCAATAACTCCAGCCTGTCCAGCGCAGGGTCGATATTCTTATTAGATTCAACAATCTCTTTTGTTTCTCCAGAAAGGCGGCTGTTCCTTTTAATCATTTCCTCTATTGTTCCGCTGCTCCTCCCGATGCTCTTGGGGGTTGCAAATTCAAGAAGAGGCCAATTGTCCGTATGTAGAGGACCTGGCCCGAAAAATCCCTTTAGATCTTCAGTAACGATCAGGTTGAAAATTACTTTGGGATCTCGAATAGAAATGTTCTTCGATTGTCCTGCAAATACTATATTCCTTTCGGCTGTTTTGAGGTCCAGGGATTTTTCCTCTGAGAATCCAACAAGAAGAAAATCCGATGATGAAATCGTTTCAATCAGCAGACCGTCGGGAAAAACCTCTGCGAAGGTTCGGCCGATCATCGCGAATGAGTCCCAGTCCATATCATATGCGTTGGTCCATTGGATAAAAATACCATTCCCTCTGAGTCGCTCTTTAACCGTTTTAAAGTAATCAAGTGTAAAAAGATTGGCAAGGCCTGCCATCCATGGGTTTGACGGCTCTGAGATAATTACATCATACTTTTCATCGGTCAGCTCAAGGTGATTTCTCCCATCCTGCACTATAATGCGCGTATTCGGGTTGGTTAAGCAGTTGTTATTCCATGGGGTAAAAAATTCAGCCGCCTTAATTACCTGGTCGTTTATCTCAAGCACATCCAGCTGTTTTACTGGATAAAGCAGCGCCTCACCTGCGGTCATGCCAGAGGCTAGTCCAAGTACCATGACCTTTTCCGGGTTGGGATAAAACAACAGCGGGATGTGCGCTGAAAGAGCCTGGGTAAGCCTGTCGGAGTGTGAACTCGCATCCATCTTGCCGCTGTTCAACATGGTATAATTGGCCCTGCCGATCGGGTTTACGGATTTTTCAACAGTCGTAAACCCTCCGATACCGTCGCCATAAAATACGACATCAATATCTGAAACATGTTCCGCAAATTTAGAGGCCCCTTTCCATACGGCTTCAAACCATGATGTTGTGCTGAAATACTGCTTAAAGTTTTCAGAGCGATAATACCATCCCCTGGAGAGGATGTTGTGGTTCCATGAAGGGAGATTAACCAGAAGAAGAATCCCAATGAACATTGTAATCAGACCCGTGACGGCAGCACGTATCCTTTCCCCCGTCTTAAGAATCACGTATGTCAAGGCAAGGAGGGAGACAGAAAGCTGAAATCCTGTCACTATCCTAATGCCGTTTTCTTTCCCAAATAAAGGGATCAAGATAAAACCGGCGGCAAAAGAGCCAAGGATAGCGCCTATGGTGTTCACTGCATAGGCCGTACCTATAGACTTCCCTATCTCGGGAAGCGACCGGGCATAGATCCTGTTGACTAAAGGAAATGTTGCACCCAGAAAAATGGTAGGACCAACCAGTATAAAAAACAGAACAATGGCTTGCACCAGGATCTTCTCACCAAATTCAGCCTGAAAGGCATAGATCAGCTTTGAAAAAAAGAACTGGCTATTACCCAGGAACTGACTGACCAGTATGGCAAGACACGCGGCACAGACCTGCGTTATTACAAGCAGCCGGAATGAATCTTTTACAAGGTCGGCCATCCGGCCGAAGACCAGGTTTCCAAGGGCTAATCCTATGATAAACGTAGAGACAACCAGGCTGAAGGAATAGGTGGTTGGGCCCATGATAAGTCCCAGCAGCCTGGTCCAGAATACCTCATAGGACATGGAGCAAAAGCCCGATATCCCGAATATCCACAGGGAGAGCATAATAATCGTCTTATCTTCAGTCAGCACGAATTCATTATGCTTCGGTTTTGCGTCTTTCTTTGAACGTTGAATGTTCGAGTCGGATACAACAAACGGTCTGTCGCCCCTACCCATACTGATGCATATAATGCCGATCAGGATGTTTATACCCGCTGCTGTAATAATGCTGCCCCATACACCGAACTCAGCGATTAGAAAAAAACCGCAGAGCACCGCCCCTGCCGCACCTCCTATGGTGTTGATCCCGTACAACCGTCCCGTACGGGCGCCTATGTGCCCCAGGTCCTCCACGTAAAACCTGCACAACACGGGAAGTGTTACCCCCATCAGGGTTGTAGGAATTATCAGGAGGAGAGAACAGCCAAAAAAGGTAAAAAGCCGGTACAATATAAAATGCGTGAAAAGGGAATTATATGCCAGCATATATACCGGTTTAACCAAATAGACTAAAAAAGGCAGGAGCAGACCATATATGCCTATTGCAGCTTCCACCTTGCCGTAGAAGGAAATGAGATTGGACCTTGAACTGACCCTGTCAATGTATCTTCCCGCTAGCCAGCTGCCCAGGGCGAGACCTCCCATGAATACCGAAAGGACCGTGGCCACGGCAAAGGGCGCGCTGCCCACGACCTTGTCTATCATGCGCAGCCAGAGGATCTGATAGATAAGTCCTGCCAGCCCGGAAAAGAAAAAACAGAAAATAACCACAAGGGAAAAAACGGACATGGAATCATATCTCAGGCCCTTTTTAACGTTCTCCGTCATCTGAATTTATACCTTAAACGTGTTGTTAGGTTTATGGAGTGTAATGCTGTTTTTAATTGCCGTTTACAGGATATTGCCCTAAAAAATAACAAGGAGAGTTTTGCATAGAGAAGATAAAATATCAATAATAATCATGGATAAATTATGGAGAGATGAGCAATATTAACAAAACCGAAATTTACAAATAATTTAAAAAAATTACATAATAAATATTTTATGTGAATCCTTATCATTGATCAATCTGTCCGAAAATGATATTGAAAATTAAGGCTAGATTGATATTGCTAACCATTATCAAATTTCCAGAGGGGGAAACCAGTGTCCAAAAAAGGTCAGAAAATGAAAAAATCAGCCCGGGAGTCCATAAC
>JAFGIC010000054.1 GCA_016929815.1 Deltaproteobacteria bacterium | reverse complement strand
CCGTATAACAGCATGGGTATAAAGTTGACCGGTGAAGATGAGTCCTCTGTGGCGAGGAAAAACGCGCCGATCAATGTGTAACCGGTCAATATGTGAAAGAGAGGGCCCGCGTATTTCTCGGAATCAGCAGCATTAAAGATAAGGGCGGTCAGGAAAATACCGACAAGAAAGGAGATGGATATCTCCCACCTGATATGACCGCGCAGAATGAGGTAGAGACCGCCTATAATGAGCCCCAGCCCGAAAGTCGATCCTATTCCCCCTGACTGCTGCCCCAGGAACAGACCTGAAAGGCTATAATTACCGACGGCTGACATGCCGAAATGTTTCAGGGCGCCGAGTGGATACGCCATGTAAAAACCAAGATCATAGTTGACTAATGCCTCGTCAAAATTAAGCAGGCTCTTCCATGAAAGCATTAAAATGGCAATGGAGACCAGGGTGGGATGAAGGGGGTTGCAACCTATCCCTCCGAAAATCAGTTTTCCTATAACAACAGCCACGAAAGTACCCGTTAACACGGCCCACCAGGGCGTAGTTGCCGGCATCAGCATGGCAAAGAGGAGCCCGATGACGGCCGCGTTCCCGTCACCGATGCTTACCGGCCGTCTCATCATGAGATTCATGAGCAGTTCCCAGATCATTGCGCAGGACACGGATAATGCCACGACACCGAGGGCGGGAACCCCGTATTGATATATGCCCATAATCACGGCAGGGAGGGCCGCTAACATCATATTGTAGCTTCTTTGGGATATGCTGCTCCTGTCGTGCCAGAATGGAGCATGGGAGCTGACAAGCAACTTCTGGTTAAGCATGAGATTCCTCCATACTCTTTATCCTTTCAAATTCATATTTCCCTAACATGATGTGATGAAACAGTGGTATTCTTGCCGTACACACGTAGGCGCAGAGACCGCACTCAAGGCAGGACAGCAGATCATACTCGTTCACGGCCTCGTCATAAAGGCTGTTTTCAAGCACTCTCACGAGCATATTGACGGGAATACCCGCGGGACAGGCCCTAACGCACTCACCGCAATTTATGCATGGGGTATCGGAATTAAATATGATCTGATCCTTGTCCTGGACCATAATAGAATCCGTATCCCATAAGACCGGCAAATCCTCAGAATAGATACTGTTCCCTCTCATGGGGCCGCCAAGTACGAGCCTGTCTCCGTGGTTTACCTCAATATGCAAAAAATTCAGGATATCCCTTACAGGGGTTCCGATCCTGGCCTTAACATTCACGGATTCACCGTCTTTATTAATGACGGTCAGGAATTTATTGACAGGGATTTTCCCCTGGTTAAAGGCTCGGGCAAGGGCGGCGACCGCTTCCGCGTTTATAAAACCGACTCCCATCTCCTCGCACTTCTTGCCGGCCGGAACCGTCCTTTTAAGAATATTTTTCATTACGATCCGGGGTAATGCATTCGGGTAGACGGGGTTGATAACCTTTATTTCAATGCCGGTCTTTTCCGCGTCGTATACCAAATCAGGGGGCACCACAAGCAATATTTGACTCACTCCGGTAATCTTTTTCAGATACGCCATGCCCTCTTTTAGTGTTTGCGTCTCGGTCTTCACTATAAGCTGATTAGTAGTAATCAAAAGGTCCTTATCAACCCCATTAATAACAATTGTGTTTAAAAATGTCACAGGGTTAATAAGTGAGGACAGATGAGAATCACCCGGAAGACGGCACAGGAATCCCATAACGTTTTCAGGAGAGACTGTTTTGCTTATCTCTTTGAATTCATCATCCCATTGATCCTCTTCGCTTACCTTGATGGAAATGGATGTATGACTACGGCCGAGATAGCCGATATATTCCGAGATGCCCTCAACAGTTCCGGTAACCGTTGAGATGAAATATTCTTCACCACCATCGGTCATCTTTATTTTCTGACCTGTCCTGACCTCATCGCCTACCTTTAGAATCTCATCATCGATAGGGGAATAGGCCCGCTCCAGAAGGAGGGTAACCTTTTCGGCTGACGGTATCTCCTTGACGGCCTCTTTTTTATGGCTCTGAATCACCGGGTATTTCAGTTTAGGCCTGCTGCAACTGAAAAACGGTCTATTTATCATATTTGTCTCCTGCCTCCTAATGAGAAAAAGCTAAACTTCTTTACAGCCCGTCATAAACGGACAGTTCAATCACAAAACATGGCACTTCGAGCACTCAACCGGACCGGTGCCGTCATCTTCATGGCAGCCTATGCATTGCCTGTGTAATGCGTCCGATCGCTTTGGCATATCTTCTTCTTCGCTTTCCGCCTCATGACATTCCCCGCATGAGACAGGTTTTTCCCCTGAATCTTCCTCCCATACATGATGGCAATCGACACATTCGATACCGTATCCATCCTCTCCTGCATGCACCTTATGGGAAAACATAACCTTTCCTGCCGTCGAATTGAGCATGATCCTTATGGGTTCTTCAGCTGTTTTTGCCGGAAAGGCGGCGTAACAGACAACTCCTATCACAAGAAGCAGGGCTGTAAGACAATATGCAATGAACTTTTCCGATTTTAATTCCATTGTTCATTTCCTTCATTAGAACGCAAATAATGGTTAACACTTGCCTCAATATTGGGATCCATATTAGAAATGGCACGATCAAAATGATTAGTTTAATAAAAAAACTAAGGTAGTGATCTTAAACGTTTATAGAATATATTGAAGCGGATAAAGCATAAGTGAAAGTTTGCACGTATCGGTTTTTATAAGAAAGGCCATTCATTTGTCAAGTAATATATGGCAATATGGAAACAGGAGCATGTGCAGGCGTAAGGAAACAAAATGTCTGCATAATTAAGGGCATAGGCCAATTGATGTTGAAATGGTGCCGCCTTAGCAAGGAATTTGCCGGATAATGGGGATAGACGGGATCTACCCGGCCGGGTTAAAAAAACTCATAATGGGTAAATTCGTTGATCTCCCGACGTTTGGGGGCGGATGAATCCTTTGAAATATATCCCATGGGAATAAGGACTACGATCTCGTATCCATCCTTTACTTTCAGGAGTTCCTTTGCCTTATCATGGTCGAACAACCCCACAATGACCGTGCCTAATCCCAGGCTATGGGCCGCCAAACAGATGGATTGAGCGGCTATGCCAAGGTCAAACATGAGCCAGTCCCCTAATTTTGTGACAGCCTGACCCTTATAATAACCCGCGCTCTCTTTCTTCCCACAGAGTGCCATGACCACAGGGGCCTGTACAATCGCCTTTTTTGAAGGGTTTGTGTCCCCCAGTGTCTCCAGGAGCCCTTCCTTTCGGGCCTGATCCTTTACCACCACGACTTCCCAGCACTGTGTGTTGGCCCAGGACGGGCTCCATTTTACAGATTCAAGGACCTGATGAAGGATCTGGTCGGGAATGTCCTTTTCCAGATATCTTCGAATGCTGCGTCTTCCCTTGATAATCTCCATGAAGTCATTCATTTTCTACTCCTGCTGTCAATTCTTTGGAGGTTCTTTCTCCGATGTTTCGGGATAGTGATGGATAAAAACAGGTCGAAATTGAGTGTTATGTGCTATTCTATCCCGGACCTCTTCCGCTTCCGGGAGGTTGTAGTAGGGCCCGAGCATAATACGATGCCAGAGTTTATCAACCAATGTTACCGTCTCTATTCTGGGACGAAAGCCCTTTTCTTCAAATTCTTTAAGGGCCCTTTGGGCCCGCTCGTTTTCTAAAAACGACGCGACTTGAATCTCAATGAAGTAGGGTGTAACCGGGGGCCTGTGGGGCTCAGGAATCTGATCGGTCAATTCCCTGTTAACCTTGTCGGCAAGCTCAATGATCTT
>JAFGIC010000471.1 GCA_016929815.1 Deltaproteobacteria bacterium | reverse complement strand
CTGAAATACAGGTCTTCTCTGAAGCGGCCGGCGGATACCTCGGCAGCGAGATCCCTGTTGGTTGCAACTATCAGACGGAAATTTGAAAAGATGGTTCTGCTTCCTCCGAGCCTTATTAGGGTTTTTTCCTGCAGAACCCTCAATAATTTGGATTGGAGGACCTTTGGTATTTCACCTATCTCATCTATGAACAGGGTGCCGTTGTGGGCCAGTTCAAGTCGTCCTGCCTTGGGCCTGTCTGCGCCCGTGAAGGCGCCTTTCTCATAACCGAACATCTCGCTTTCAAATAGGTTTTCAGGGATGGTGGTAGAATCCACAAGGGTAAAAGGACCTTCCCTTCGCTTGCTCATATTATGTATCCTCTTGGCCAGCAATTCCTTCCCTACGCCCGTTTCTCCAACGATCAGAACAGTGCTGTCCGACTGGGCTATACGGTCGAGATCCTCGATAATCTTTTTCATAAGCGGGCTTGAGGCTACAATATGATCTTTGTCAGGATAACGATTCGAGAGGATTTTTTCAGTAGCCGAATTTTCCAGGCGCTGGGCGAAATCGTTTATCCGTTTTAAGTAGGTGCTCAACGTATTGCCCAGCCGGATGAGCATGGACTTTTCGAGGAAATCGAAACAGTCATTTACATAGGAATTGTCATGATAAAGCACAACGCTTGTTTGCCCCGATAATTCAAAAGGGAGGCATAGTATGGCCCTGGCCTGGCGGGGCCAGGGGCCTTTGGCCTCAATCCTGGATACCTGAGGTTGTTTGTTCTTCAACACCTTTAAGATGAAATCAAGATTGGGCCTGAACTTGCCGGAGGATATCTCGCGCTGTGTCAGATTAAAAGAACCCCGCAAACTGGGCTGGCTATTCTCCTGTCCGTTTGTAAACCAGAACAACCCTCCTCTTTCAGCCCCGAAGAAACGATTAGTGGCCTTGACGGTCTTTGTCATTATATCATCAAGATCGGCAGTAGGCGCCAGATCCTGGATCATCAACATGAACCTCTCAGGCAATCCCTCTTTTCTTTCCATATATTTCCTGTCCAGGCTGCCTGCCTTCAACAGGTGTCTCAGGTCGTCGGGGAAAAACAGATCTTCATAACCGGCGAACCCGTGCCATGCCTTTTGGGCATAATAATGCGCAGCCTTTTTATCATTCTCTTTCAACTTGAGGCGAACAAGCTCAAGTCTTGTCATGGAGAGTTGAATCGGGTCCCCTGATGTCAGGAGGAATCTCTCGCTTTTTTTCAATTCTTCCTCTATGCGCTCCGGAGCTTCTCCTTTTGTCTCAGCATCCAGGGCGACTATTCTATGAGCAACGCCCCTGAGATGGATATTCGGATCCTGCAGATACCGTTTGATTTCCTTTTTATAATTAAGGCCGGGGATGGGTTTTAATCCGAGTCTGCTTAATCTGTATATATGTTCAATCTTCATCGGGGAATCGTACTGATGGTCCAGGCCTGTCTTTTGTCCTTGTCTGGTATGTTCCAAGAGGGCATTCCAGGATTTCTGAATATTCCCTTCCATTAATTCGTAGTAGGACAGATATCCTGATGCAAAATAATAGGCCAAATCGTTCCGGGACCTTTTAGCCTCCTCCCATGCCCCTGCCAGCTCATGATATGCCTCGTCTCTCTTATTTATCATCAATAGCACCATGCCTAATATAGCGCGCATGGTAACGGCAAGGGAATGGTCGGCCCTTTCAAGGGCAATCTGCCGATAATAGTCCAGGGTTCCTATGGCTTGATGAAAACGACCCAGAAAGGCGTAGCAATAGGCAAGAGAGACGGGGCCCAGCGGATTCAGTTGCAGACCTTTTTCAGTCTCGTAAAGCCTGGCGCTCCTTTCAAACATGGGAAGGGCATCAGAATAGAGACCTTTGATCTGGAAATAAAAGCCGAGCAGTTCGGCAGACTGGTTGAGAATGTCTTCATCGCCAAGTTTTTCAATTTCCGATTTCCCTTCTTCAAATAATGCAAGGGCGTCATCCTTGCTTCCGTGATAATTATAGAATCTGCCGAGATGAAGCAGTAATAAGGCAAGTGAGCGTCTGTCGCCTATTTGTTCAGCCGATGTCTTAGCCCTTTTCAGAATCGGCGCAAGTTCCGGCAGTTTCTTCCCGAGTGAGATGCAGATGTTCTGATATTCAATGGTTGTTGATATCAGGAGGGCGCTGCATGCCTCATTCAGTTCCGGAGAGGATAACCTGTTAAGGGCCTGCTCCAGATGTGTCCATGCCAGCTCATATTCTCCGTTATTCAAGGCATTCTTTGCCAGGTCCCTTTCCAGCAGGACCGCTTCTTTTATCTGATCAAATGTAAGTGATGTCGGATGACCGGTATCCATAGGCGCCTCCAGAAATGGAATACATATGTCCCATGTTAAAAAATTTGGCAAGATAAAAATGCCGCTATGGAGTCTTATTTGCTGCCATAAGGGCATTGTTTTTATCTCAAGCCTTTTTTATCAGTAAAATCAATATATTCCAAAACAATAATATTGGCTTGTGTTTTGCATTTAATTTTATCATGGGAGGAGGGAAATATGTCTAAGAATAAAAAGAACCCCGAAGGACAAATCGATAGACGTGGCTTTCTTAAAGGGATTGCCGCGACCGGCGCTATGGCAACCATCACCGCAGCACATACCGAAACCGCGGCACAATCGGCAAGCGAGAATAAATCAGCTGCAAAATCCTGGCGGGACAGGCCGGATCCCATCGACGAGAGTCTTATTTCAGAGGTTGGGACCTATGACATTGTCGTTGTAGGCGGGGGCAACTCCGGCATGTATTGCGCGAGCGCTGCAGCCAATAAAGGGGCTTCGGTTGCCGTGATAGAGGCCCAGGCCGAGAAGGGCTATGTTGCCGGCGCAGGCAAAGAGGTTGCAACCGTCAATTCACAGTATGCGCTGGACCATGGCGCGCCAAGGATCGAGGTGGATGATTTTCTCAGGGAGTGGGCCCGCCGCAATGCAATCTGTCATGATCCCAGGCGGGCAAGCTGTTATGTGAAGAACAGCGGCAGGATTTTTGACTGGGTTATTAGTTTTGTTGACAAGAAGTGGCTGGATGAAAACTGCCATATGTTCAGCTGCCCGCCATTGCCGGAATGCCTGTCAGAGGTATCCGGATGGAGGTTCTACCACGGTACCGCCGTTTTCCTTAATAAGAACAATAACACGGGCCTAGAAACATGGCCGGTAGTTGCAAGGGCCCATAAAAAAAAGGCCGAGGAGCTTGGCGCCAAATGGTTCTTCGAACACCATGCCGAGATATGCGATGTTGACGGTTCAGGGGCTGTGACGGGTGTCGTCGCCAAGAGGGCGGACGGGAGATACGTCCGTTTCAAGGCCAGAAAAGGTGTCGCGCTCTGCGCCGAAGGTTTTGCCCAGAACAGCGAGATGGCAATAGATATTTTGGATACTTATCGTCATGAACTCGAAGCCCGGGGAGGCAACATTAACGCCGGGGCTTCCGGCGGTCAGGGCGGCGCGCAAAGCGGCCGGGGTGTCGGATCGGCGTTGAGCGCGTCCGGTGTAAAGATAGGCATAATCCGCGATGGTTCCGGCATCAAGATGGGGATATGGGCGGGCGGTCATCTCGAGATCGGCCCGCGTGCATCGGCAAGCGGCGAGCCGGGCGGGGGGGTGTGGTTTCTGCAGCTGAATAAAAACGGCGAACGCTTTTTCGACGAGGCCGCCGGCAGCGCTATGAGGCAGCCCAGCGACAACTTTACCGTCACCATTCATGATGCGAATTGGAAGAAGGTAATAGCTATGAGGCCGACTCATCACGGGTCCGTGGATACTGCCGATATGACCAGCTGGCCCCCGACACTTGCGCAGCTGGACAACGTAAAGCCCGGTCCCGGGAAAAACAGCTGGGGAAAAGATAGATTTTTAAGGTTTACTATTCAGGGAGATCTTTACTGCGCCAATACTATTGAGGAGCTTCTCGGCTACATGGACTGCTGGAAGGGCGAGACCAGGAAGAAGGCCCTGGCCGAGATCCAGCGATATAATGAGATGTGCAGAAAAGGCGTTGATGAGGACTTCGGAAAAGACCGGCGTATCATGAAGGCGACCGAGCTCAAAGATCCGCCTTTCTATGGCACCGTAAATAAAGGCGGAGGCATAGGCATGGGAGCCGGCGGGTACACCTTTGTCGGCCTTGACACGGACGCGGAGGGACATGTGCTTAACAGCGAATTTAAACCCATTAAGGGGCTCTATGCGGCCGGCAACAACGCAGGAAACCGCTTCATTATCAGGTATCAGACTCCAATGGCAGGCATGAGCATCGGCATGGCCATGACTGAGGGATGTTTGCTGGGGGAGAGGCTGGCGGCTTTGTAATTCCTCAGAGTACGGGCATTGTCTCATGGAGTATTATAATTTAAAAAGGAGGTAAAATTTAAGAAAGAGATTTTAAAAAGGATAAGACGGAAGATTCAACAAATTAAAAAGAATAAAAAGGAGGCTATATTACGATTATGAAAAAGTTTAATTTGGGTTTTTTAAAGATTCTTTTTGGTTTAGGAATTGTCTTTACCGGGGTTCCGTGTGCCTTTTCCCAGGTTAGCGAAGAGTTTACGCTTGAAGAAATAACCGTGACGGCAGAGAAGAGGGCGGAGAATCTCCAGAAGGTTGCAATGTCGGTCACGGTGCTTCAGGGAGATGAAATCCTGAATACCGGCGCAACCACGATAACCGATATACTGAAGAACGTCCCAAACGTCAGCGCCAGCGACTCGGGCACCTCCGGCGGCTATACCATCAATATTCGAGGGCTCGGGAATGATATGCCGACGGGCATGGGAGAATCCTCCGTTTCCATAAACTTTGACGGCGCCTATGAGTCGCGCGGTGAGTCCACATTATTCGGTTATTTTGATGTTGATCGCGTTGAAGTCCTTCGCGGACCCCAGGGTACCCTTTACGGCCGCAACGCCAGCGGCGGCGTTCTAAATGTTGTGAGCGCAAAACCCAGAGCCGATAAGGTTGACGGATATGCCTCACTCGAGGTCGCCGACTATAGCAAGAGAAAAGTAGAGGCTGCCGTTAATGTACCCATGGCAGATAAATTTGCCG
>JAFGIC010000470.1 GCA_016929815.1 Deltaproteobacteria bacterium | reverse complement strand
CACATTGACCGGCGTCAGGGGTATGCCTTCAGCTTCCAGATCCCTTTTGTTATACTGGATCACCAATGGTATCTGGAAGATACTCTTTTTATAGGTGCTCAGATTCTCCTGGAGATTCTTGAGGCTTATGAGATTCTTTTCCTTTCTCAGGCTCATGGAATCGGCCACAAAGACAATCCCGTCAACGCCACGCAGAACAAGCCTCCTGGTTTCATTGTAAATAACCTGTCCGGGAACCGTGTACAGCTGGACCTTGACCGTGTAGTCTTTGATCTTTCCTGCGCTCAGGGGCAGAAAATCAAAGAATAGGGTGCGATCGCCGTCCGTCTTGATTGTCACCATCTCGGACCTCGCTCCTTTCTTGAACTTACTGTAAATGAACTCAAGATTGGTTGTCTTTCCACCCCTGCCGGGCCCGTAATAGACAATCTTGGCCTGAACCTCTTTCTTTTTTATGTTGATAAAAGCCAAAGCTACCTCCCTGTTTAAGGCATTGCCCTGTAATTATTTTCAAGTATCTCCCTTATGGCGCTGAGTTCCGTTGAGATATTTGATATCCCCTGTGTAAGTCTTTCCAAAATAAGCGGGATATCATTTACTTCGGATTCCCCGGACCTTTTCGGCTTCTCAGCTGCCTTAAGCGCCTGGTCGGCCGGTCTCGAAATAACCCCTGCCCTTTCAGGCTTTGCCACGGATTCATTGGTCCTTGCCGCAATGACATTTTCGCGCCCCGGCTCTTCTTTGGCCTTCCTGGGAATGCCGAGCTGCAAGGGATCCATAAAAAGTTTAAGGAACCTGGTCCAGAAGGAATTGACGCTGAAATCATTAAACTCACTCTTGTCCCTTTTTAAAAGATGCCTCCCCATATTTTTAATTCCCTTTGCCGCGTTGCTGTCAGGGAAAAGTGAAATAAACGGCTTTTGTTTTTTCACCGCCTCCTGTACATGATCATCCATAAGGATTGTCCCAAGGGGTGATATCTTGACGGGCAGATATTTTTCAACAGCGGCCTTGAATTTTGAATATACCAGGCTTGAGACCTCCAGGTTCCTGCACTGATTTACCGCTACCATAACCGAGCCTTTCAATCCGTTTAGGGCAAGGATCTTAAGAAGAGAATAGGCGTCGGTTAAAGAGGTCGGCTCAGGCGTTACGACCATGATTATCTCCGATGATGCCATACAGAATGAGACGACGTTTCTTGATATGCCGGCAGAGGTGTCAATAAGAAGAAAATCATAGCCTTCAAGCTCAGACAGCGCCTTAGTCAGGTAATCAAGTTCCTCAGGCCTGGGATTCGCCATCCTTTCCAGGCCGCTGCTGCCCGGCACAATATCAATACCCATATAGTCTTTTACCAGGATATCCCTGACAGGGATCTTCTCCAGCATCACATCTTCCAGTGTCAGATCGGGATAAATCCCCAGGATTATATCTGTGTTTGCAAGCCCCATGTCCGCGTCAAAAAGGCAGGTGCGAGATCCCTGTTCTGCAAGATACAGCGCGAGATTAACGCTTAGATTTGTCTTGCCTACGCCACCCTTTCCGCTCGTTACCGTAATAATTCTCGCCATCCTAATTCATTGCTCCCCTTTTCAATTCATCCCTCATCCTGGCGCCCTCCATGAGTATATGCATCAGAGACTTGTTGATCTCCTTCCCTGTCTTTTTGCACACATTTTCAATCTCTATCACACTATTTTCCCAGCTGATAATTTCAAAGGCAGCCTTTTCCCCCGTCAGATTTCCCGTCTCGGCGGCCGTCAGTTCGCCCTTATAAAAATACAGATAGCCCAGCCTCTTTCCGGATCTTATCTTCAGGGTGCATATTTTCTCCTCTATGTCTATCAGCTGAAGGAAGGAAGACGTGCTTATCCCGTGGATCTGTCCCGCAGGCCTTGCGTAAAGGGCCTTTAGAATGGTCTCGCCAAGGACATTCATATCCAGCGGTTTTTCAAAGTATTGGAAATCGCCAAGCGCCTTTACCTTGTCCTCAATCACCCTTGATCCCCGTCCTGTAAGCACAACAACCGGGATGCCGGGATGGTTTCTGTTCATATGTGAAAGCAGCTGAAGGCCGTTTACATCAGGCATGTAAAGATCAGTCACGACCATATCTATATCGAGGCTTTTCAGCAGGTCAATTGCCTCTCTGCCGTTCAATGCCGTAATAAGCTCCAGCTCGGCATGGTTCTTTAACCCGTTTGTTATGACCCTGAGCATTACACGGTCATCGTCCACAATAAGCACCTTCTTCATTCCCCTGGGATGCACCTCATTAGAGGCGCTTTCCGACATACTGACATTTTTATTATACTGCTCGATCCCTTCTGAAAGGGCCTCTGCTAAGATCTCCCTGGCGCAGGGCTTTGTAAGGAGCCTGAATATATGCCCGCGGTTTATGGCATCCATGGCGGTCTTGAGATCGGCAAAACCGGTCAGCATCATCCTTACGCTTTCCGGCGCCACGTCTTTTACACGCGACAGGAATTGATTTCCATCCATCCCGGGCATGCGGAGATCAGACACAATCACGGCAAAGGGGCCATTGTTTGCAATAGCGTTAAGGCCTTCTTCCGCTCCCAGGGCAGTGTCCACATGGAACTGCCTTTTCAACTGTCTCCTGTAGGCGTCAAGGATATTTGAGTCATCATCTACAAAAAGGATCTTATCCTCCATAGGCCATCACCTCTCCTAATACGTCCGATCCCATCCTATCCGGGAAGGGATATGACGATCTTAACTCCATTGCCGACAGATACTCATAGTCTATCTCAAGTTCCGATTTGTCCGTGAAAGGCCCCGATTTTTCCTGTTCCAGGATATCCGCGATATAAACGGCGGTCAGGGGCGTAAAATGTCCGGTCATAGACCTGCCGGGTGTATGGTGAAACGCGATAGCCTCGATAATAGAATGGGGCAGCCCCCATAAACCCATCAGATAGGCGCCTGCCTCTGCATGTGTCACGTCAAAGATCTCCTTTTCTTTTTTCGCGATAAAACCGTTATCCTTTACCGAGGAGACCAGTTCGCCGTATTGCTCGCCAAAACATGAGGCCATCACCAGCTTGCCTGAATCATGAAGAAGGCCGGCCATGAATGAATTGTCAATGACAACCTGCTCCTGTTTCTCCTGTCCCGCGATCCTCTTTGATGACTGTGCCGTGTTCATGCTGTGATCCCAGAGCCTTTTCAGATAATCTTCCGTCATGTTCTTAAGCTTGAACCGGGAAAACAGCTGTATTGAAAGCACAAGGGATTTGATCGTGTCCAGCCCGAGAAGAAACACGGCCTGCTCAGGGCTGGATATGTGACGGGGCAGACTGAAATAGGAGGAATTTACCAGCTGGAGAATCTTTGCCGTCATGGCCAGGTCCCTGCCGATGATGTCGCCTATCTTCTTGATCGATGAATCCTTTGACTGTATCTCCTGCATGATCTCCATGTAAAGGGACGGAAGGCTGGGCAGTGAATCCATCTTTGAAACCATGGCCTTGATGGAGTCCTTCTGCAAAAGGAGAGAAAGGTTCCCCACCCTTGTTATGGCATCCTTAAGTGTCTCAGTATTGCAAGGCTTGTTCAGAAACTGGTGGGAGACATTCACGGCCTTCAAGGTCATCTCCCGATCCGACTCGCCGGACAATATTATGCGCACCGTGTCAGGATAAAGCCTCTTGACCTCCGAGAGCAGCTCCAGCCCGTTCATTACAGGCATTCGAATATCGGTGACAACCGCGTCAAAATGGCGCTCCTTTAAAAGGTCCAGTGCCTCCCGTCCGCTCCGGGCAAAGGACATGGTCCAGACGTGCCTCATGGGTCTCAGCATCCGTTCAAGACCGCTGAGGACCCTGGGCTCATCATCCACGAAAAGGATGCTCCTCTCTATGCTCTTTTCCTGTTTATCCATTTCCTTCGCCTATCGGGAGCCTGATGATCATTGTAGTCCCGTGATTTATCTCCGTTTCAAATTCTATGGATCCGCCGTGTTTATTGACGATGACGGAATGGGATATGGCCAGTCCCTGACCTGAGCCTTTACCCACCTCCTTGGTGGTAAAGAAAGGTTCGAAGACCTTGTCCCTGATCTCCTTCGGTATCCCCGGACCCGTATCGCTTATCCGGATTTCGGCCCAGGGGCCCTGTCGGCGTGTCGTGACCTTGATAAGACCCTTTCCCCCCGATTTTATATCGGCGGCATCTCCTATCGCATGGGCCGCATTGATGATAATATTCAGTATGACCTGGTTGAATTCACCGATCAGGCACGGTATGAGCGGCAGGTCAGTGTCAAGGTCTGTCGTCATATCCGCCACGTATTTCCATTCATTCCGCGATATTGTTATTGTGCTCTGTATGGCCCTGTTGATATCCGCATATTCCTTCTCATCCGTGCCCGGATGCGAGAACTGCTTCATGGCAGACACTATCTTTGCCACATTATCCAGCCCTTCCAGGGATTGCCCTATTGCCTTGGGTATCTCCTCTCTCAGGTATTCAAGATCTGTTTCGGAAATTACCGTCTCGATCTCATGGATAGCCGCCCCTGTGGAAAGACCCGCCTTTGCCGTTTTGTAAAGCCTGTTGAAACACTCTAAAACCGCATCTATCTCTTTAAATGAATCCTGTAGAAACCGTGTGTTGTCTGTCGTATATTGAATGGGCGTATTGATCTCATGGGCGATTCCTGCGGCCAGCCGGCCTATGGATTCAAGCTTCTGCGCGTGTCTCTGCTGCGCCTCAAGGCTTTTACGCTCCGATATATCTCTGGCAATGCCCCTAAACCCTGTCTTTCTGCCGCAGGGGTCCTTCATCAGGCATATGGAGAGGCCTACCTGGCGCTTTTTACCGTCTTTTCTGATAATCTCAAAGACGCACCCTACCATGGGTTTTTCAGTTTCAAGCACATCATTAAAGATCCGACGCGCAAGCTTGGCGTTTTCCCTGTCCATGAATTTTCTGTAACTGCTTTTGTACAGCTCATCCGTGGTGCGGCCTAATATCCCGCAGACAAATTCGTTTAAAAAGATAAAATTACCCTGAAGGTCTATCTCATAATACCCCTGTTCAATATTATCAAAAAAGGACCTGTATCGGCTCTCCGCCTCTATCAGGATAGCGCCGGGATCAATCGGAAGAGAACCCATTCCCATCCTGCCTGCGGCAGGTTCACAGTCAACACTTTGTGCCGATATGTCGATCAGTTGCATCTTAATGTGATCCCTCTCAGCCGTACGGTTACGGCTCATACTGTCTTTCCACGACAACAAGCCAGGTTCCCTCAGGCTTTTTAAGCGGGCTTATTGACAGATCAGTCTTTATCTTTTTATTGTTTACGGTCGTAAAAATCAGGTCGAGGTGCAGGACCTCTGAGCTGTTGTCCATGCGTATCTTTTTGTCATAGTTGATAATATTCTTTAACGATTCGGGATGAATGAATTCCTCAGCGCCTGCGCCTATCAGGCTCTTTGTATCCACGCCGCAAAGGTCCGCCCAGGCCTTGTTTCCGGACCATATAAACAGATCCTTGTAAATGGCGGCAGGATTCTTGATCTGATGAATAAATGCCATTAAAGGGGCATAATGCTCTTCAAAATAACTGCACTCTGAGCAGTCTGCGCGGCACCTCTGCTCAGCGGCGCATCCGGCTGTAAAACATTCCTTCAGACTGTGTAAAAATACAGGACATTTTTTGCAGCATTCTTCCCGGCCATCCCTTGCCCAGTAGTCCCAGCAGTGTTTAAAGGGTTTGAAACCCCTGTGATATACCCCCTCTGTCTTCTCCAGGAGCGGTTGAGGGATCGGATGCCCCGCAGCCTCCAGGAAAGGGACAAGGTCTTTTACGGAGACCATGTGTTTCCTTCCGAAACGTCGCGCAGTCAGGGATTTTGCAGCAATCCAGTAGGATACGGTGCTTCTTGCGACGCCGCATATATCGGCTAT
>JAFGIC010000469.1 GCA_016929815.1 Deltaproteobacteria bacterium | reverse complement strand
GTGCATTAAGCCCTTTTTCAAGGTCCTCCGGTGTGCTGCCGGCAACGGGAAAGAGCATCTCTGCCGACTTCTGCAAAAAGATATGGGGCCATTGCCCGTGTTGGGATGCCTCGGAAAGGATGATATGGGCGCAGGTGTTGTCTGATCCCAGTCCGCTGATGGCAGCGATCCGTTTGGGCCTACCGCCCTCCAGGATCCAAGGTCTTGACTGAACAGGGACATAAAACCGGGTCTTCTGCCAAAGCTCGGCCATCTTTGGGCTGCTCCAGCCGGGCGTGCCCGGAATAAACCGATAATAAAGGCAGAGGGCGGTCTTGATAAGGCTGGCTATTCCAGATGCGGCAAAGGTATGGCCAATATTTGCCTTTATGCTGCCTAAGGCGCAGCTGAGCCCTCGGCCATCAACCTGATATGACGCTGCCAGCCCTTTCATTTCAGCCTCATCCAAAGCAAAAATACCGCTCGCGCTGGCCTCCAGGTAGCCGATGTCTGAAACCTGATATCGGGTTTTCTCGAAGGCCTTCCGGCAGGCATCTTCGACGGTATCGGGAGTAAGGGTTGATGAATACCTGTTCAGGGCGTTAATTGGTGCCTTGGACTGTATAAGGCTGATATCATCTATGACAGCATAAATCCGTCTACCCTCCCCTGCTGCCTTATCAACCCTTGTCAGTACGACAGCGCCTGCCCCTTCGCCAACCAGCCAGCCGTTTGTATCTTGATTAAAGCTGAGCGAGGGTGTGCCCTGATTCACAGGATTTGAAAGGTTCCTTGCCAGGACAGCCTCAGGCCCGCCAGCCAGATCGACCGCACCCACCAGGACCGCCTCAACCTCTCCTGATGTAAGCATCATCTGTGCCAGTTCCAAGGCCTTGTAAACAGAGTTTTCACCCGATGACACGGTAAAGGCCGGCCCGGTAAAATCCCACAAAGCGGATATACGGCCTGCCATAATGTTTCCGATAAAGCTGGTAAAAAGGCTCGGAGAGAGGCTTTCATTTCCGGTGTGATAGATGAGCTCTTTGCACAGATTTTCAAGCTCACGAGCCTCCGATGCGGACAAGGAGATGTTATTCTCCAGCAAGGCCTTTTTTATCTGCCATGACAGATCCCACCGGCCCTCCGATTGATGGAGAGATAGTTCTGTCTCCATCGCGATAATGACCGCGACATTGGCCCCTGTACCAGCCCTAGCCTCAAGGCCGGCATCTTTAAGCGCATTATCGGCGACGGTCAGCATCAGGGTCTGCTGGGGCTGCAGTTTGTCTGCGTCCTTGGGCTGAATTCTATAGCGCTGGATATCCAGATCAAAATTTTCAATATAGGCCCCATGAGGGACTTCACCATTCGGAAGGCCATAGGCCTTAAGCAGTTCCTTGTGCCCGTCCAAACCTTTCCACCGTTTCTGCGGCAAAGCTATAAAATGCCGTGTACCGTTAAAAACAGAAAAGTAGAAATTGTGAAGCCCTCTGCATGACCCGAAATGTGCGTCCATTCCCACAATGGCCATCTTTTTTAATGCCGGAGAAGCAGATGTTGTCGGGATAACCCTTTCAGCATCCTGAACGGCCTGCTCAACAATCAAATGGGCATTTGCGCCGCCAAAGCCGAAGCAGTTGATACCTGCACGTCTGATAGGAGAAGTCCTAATATGGGAAGCCTCTGGCCATGGGGTCTTGGTCGTTATAACCTGCCGGGGGGTGATGACATTATTGACCGATGTATGCGGCTCCTCGAGATGAATCGTAGGCGGAATAACCCCTTCGGACATGGAAAATATAATTTTAAGCATCCCGGGCATACCTGCTGCGGTCAACAGGTGCCCCATATTGGATTTAACCGCTCCGATCAGCGGCGATCTATTATTCCGGCCAAAAAAGGTATCGAGTGTGCTGACTTCGGCTGCATCACCCACGGGGGTGCCGGTTGCATGACATTCCAGAAAGTCTATATCTCCGGGATTTATAGGACTGCTATCATATGCCCTTTCCATCGCCAGCAACTGTCCTTTAGGGTTAGGGACCAGCAGGAACTTACCGCGGCCGTCATTGGAAAGGCCACAACCGCAAATGGTCGCATAAACCGTGTTGCCATCCCTGACTGCATCTTCATAGCGCTTGAGCACCAGCGCGCCGGCCCCTTCGGATGAGACAAGTCCTTTAGAGGCCCTGTCAAGCGGCGCATGTTTTTGACCCTCCTCAGGGTAGGCCTGAAAAATGGAAAACCCGATGTGGATATATAGCGGATCAGCGCAGCTTACAGCGCCCGCCAGCATCATATCAGCCTCTCCTCCCAGCAGATAATCGCATGCCAGCTTGATGGCATAAAGGGATGACGCACAGGCAGCATCCAGAGAAAACTGCGGCCCCTCCAGGGACAAGGCCTGTGAAATAACTGCTGCGGGAAGACACGAAATCGTCATGTTAAGGGGGGAAAACTTCTCCGCACCTGCCAGCGATTTCAACCTGAAGTCTCTGGTTTGCAAAAGCTCCTGAAGCGCGGTTTCTAGGGACTTGGTGTACAGAGGGGAGAAAAGTCGGCGGGTGGCCCGGGTAGGAAACGAAAGGTTCCCGAATATGACGCCGCATCTTTCAAGTGCGGTTTTGTCCTCCAGATAGCCACTGTCTTGTAAGGCCTGCCGGGATACATAAAGCGAATATTTAAACAGATCATCGAGGCTTTCAAGGAACCCGGGCTTAATATTATAGCCGTCAGGATCGAATTTGAAATCCCTGACAAATCCGCCTCTAAGGGAATAGCATTTATCCTGGTTGCCTTTTGAAGGGTCATAAAAAAAAGCAGGGTCTGCACCAAACTCTTCTTCAGTAGCAAAGGATGTAACATCTTTTTCATCGACGATATTTTGCCAGAACTGCTCAGGGGTTTCAGATCCGGGGAACAATCCCGACCGTCCGATGATCGCAATTTTTTGGTTCATAATTGTTAGGTAGAAGGTGGAAGGCTGAAGGTAGAAGGGGGGAGGTAAAAAATTAGGTGGAAGTTAGAGGGTGGAAAGTAAGTTATTAGGTATTTAGGTGGAAGGTAAAAGGTAAAAACGGAATCGTATCCACTTTTACATTTTTTTGCCTTCTACCTTCTACCTTCCAC
Organism: Deltaproteobacteria bacterium; assembly: GCA_016929815.1. Taxonomy (GTDB): domain Bacteria; phylum Desulfobacterota; class DSM-4660; order Desulfatiglandales; family HGW-15; genus JAFGIC01. Next base: position 2,641 of record JAFGIC010000469.1, on the reverse strand, counting down.
CTTCCACCTTCCACCTTCCACCTTCTACCTTCTACCTTCTACCTTCTACCTAATAACTAACATCTAAACGCTAATTGCTTATCTACAGAATCCTCAGTACTCTGATTCTTTGCCCCCTTCTTCTGCATCAGGGTAACTTCAGCGCCCTGAGTCTGTATATAAAGCCTGTAGTCCTCATCATAGGTTGAAATATCTGCAACCATCTTAAATTCATTGCTGCTTCTGACATCCACGGTTATAAAAAATTTCTTGTCAAAAGGAATGGTCCCATAAAACTTTACGTGCCTGGTTTTCAGCGGCAGGCTTGCAGCATTCTGAAAGTGCTTTACCCATACCAGCATTGCCTGATACTGCATGTCCATCAGGATCGTGTTAACCGTCTGATTCGGAAATTGTCCGAGGACTTTTTCACTGATACGAGCCAGCTGACACTCCAAAATAATCCTTTCGGGTGTCAGGCTCAATACCTTTTTTATCCCTTGAAAAACAGGCCCGTGAAACAACGTGCCGTTGTGATAAAGTTCTTCGATGGATATTTCACTGGCAGGGTCGATCCTCTTGTCCCCGTTTTGATACACCGGTGCATCTGGAATATTTTTCACCAGTTTAATTATCGAGCCGTAATGAAAATTCTTCTTTTTCTTGCCGTTTGAACCATTACTCCATATTAGCCCTTCAAAGACAATTTCCTCAGTATTTTTCTCAATCTCTTTCAGGTCCATAACGTATTTTTCGGCATGACTTCCGTCAAAGACAATTCCCTTGAACAACTTATTGTCCTCGCAACTGAATACCTTGAAATCCGGGTAAATGTTCTCGCAGGTATGGGAGAACCAGCCAACGACACAGACAACCGGCACCACTGGATATTCACCGACCATATGATCATTCAGAAACGGATTTGCCTCCAAGGTCATTCTCCTGAGAATGCGGTAGGTCCGTAACTTATTATCGATACGACTGGCGGCAAAAGGCAAGATATTTCCGATCACCGTCTGGACCTGGTCCCTGTATGTCATGCTCATTTCATCAACAAACATGGAAGAGCCTGCACGGGTTGAAATAAGCGCTACATGATGTTTCTCAAAATGCTTCTTTAATTCCGGACTCACCATACCGGAATCCCAGGGTCCCCAATTAATTGCTGAGACATGGCATAACGGATGATGTTTCTTAAAAAAATGCGAGGTTTTATTGAGTGTTTCATTGGCAATTGCATAATCCGATTGACCAATATTACCGTAAAAACCGGCAACCGATGAAAACAGGACCAGGTGCCTGAGATCATCAGTTGGCACGCAGTCTAAAATCGCCAGCAGACCTTTGACCTTTACTGAATAAACAGCCTCGAAATCCGCTTCGGTCTTATCTTCAATAAGCTTATCCGCCAGACGTCCTGCACCATGGATAATGCCCGTGATGCTGCCCATCTGTTTTATTGCTTCAGGCAGCGCGTTTTTCAGCGAAGACAAATCCGTAACATCTGCAGAAACATAGGCTGCCTTTCCGCCGGCCTGCTTAATGGCTTGTAGAGTTTTATTGATTTCTCTGTTGGCCACTATTTCATTGTATATTTTTTGAATCGCGGGCAGCGTCGGTTTTTTGCCCCCGGACTGAAGATCCTGCATGATGAGCCGTTTCAGCTCCTTTTCACCGCTCACCCCCTTTGCCGAATCCGGTTCAGAATCCTTATGGGAAGATCTTCCAAGGAGGATAAATCTGCATTTATAATTTTCAGCCAGCCTGATTATGCATTCTGCCGTAACCCCTCTCCCACCACCGCTCGCCAGAAATACGGTCGAAGGCCCAATTTCCGGCCTCTGCAAACTGCCCCTGTCAACATCAACCTTTTCGGCTACAAGTGTCTGTCGTCCATTGTCTCGTGAATATCCGACTTCCAGAAGGCCGGAGTCAGGATCATGCATTTCGGCGACAACATGCTCGGCAGATGATTCAATTTCACGACCCAGATCAACCGCCCGGCAGAACACAGCCGGCCATTCCAGTTTCAGGGTTTTGATCAGGCCAAATAATCCACCGCATAAGGGTGATGCATGGGCATTGCCGCCCATACCGAGCTCGCCATCCATATGAACAACGACCATGAAGCAGGAGCGGCCTGTTTCCGTCGCGTTATCAAGTGGCTGTTTCAGGTATTTGGCAATAAGAAAAACCGTTTTTACAATCGCCTTTTCTTTTTCAAAAAAAGGACTAAAGTCACCATCCTCAACCTCAAACCGAGGATGTAGATGAACAAAAGAATGAATATTTTCGATGCCGCCAATGGTAGATTTTATACATTCATCACCCGTGTTTTCTAAAACGACCTCTTTGACACCTTCTGGTAGCGTGTTTTTCTTCGCTACGATGTCCTCCGGCAGACTTAATACCACGACCCTGCCGCCCTCTTTCAGAAGGAGTTCCGCAACTTCTGTTGTTAATGAGGTTCCGTCATTAACGATGAGGGAGGTATGGCCTTCCGGCACTGGGTTTATCAGATAGTCCGGCAGGGGCAGATATTTAAGCCTGACAATACTTCGGCTGATGCCCTGAATTTTTTCTTCTGAAACATCTTGAACGGTTATACTTATAGCAGGCGCTCCGGCCTCCGTCTTTCTCTGTATATATTCGGCCACCTGCC
>JAFGIC010000468.1 GCA_016929815.1 Deltaproteobacteria bacterium | reverse complement strand
TCAGATTTTCTCGTTTTTTTGATCAGAAACAATCAGCGAGAGAAAACAACCCCTTCCGAAAAATTGATCTTTAACCATAGCAATTATATCCCTCAACCGATTCGCCTATCAATGAATTACTTTAACCAGATCGAAATTTCGCCATTATCTCAAAATCTCAATATTTAATGTCGTAAATTATTGAAAAAAGTTACATAAAAACAGCATGCGGCTGAAAAACAACAAGTAATGACGGGCTGGAATCTTCGTATAGAGGAAAAGCCGGCAATATGTCATGGGAGACCTGTTTCAAGGAGGATGTTAAAAACCCTGTAAAGCCCATAGCGGGAAATGGCCGGAAGGAGAGAGCAGATCAAAATTTCTATGGGATCCTTCTGGCGTCAGATTTAAGAAAATCTCCCTGCTCTCGTTATCCCTCAGGTTAATAAAATGAATCAGAAATCAAGGGAGCTGTTTTTGCCATGCCTTCTGTCATCGAATATTATATGGGCTCGCTTTAACAGAAGTGATTTCCAATTCTTGATTTGATTAGGATGTATTTCATAATAATCTGCCAGTTCATTCAGGTCTTTTTTCCCCAGGATAAGATCTGAAATGACCCTTGCCTTAAAGTTACCGCTGTATGTCTTTCGTTTTCTCATTTCGTACTAATATTCCTCTTTATTTCTATTCATGCCTCAGTGCTATTATGGGATCAACCTCTGCTGCCCGCGCGGCAGGATAAAGCCCAAATATTATTCCTATGCCCACGCTGATAAAAAGTGGCAGTACTATACTGAAGGCGGTTATTACCGTCTCCATCCCCGCAAAAAGGGTTATCAGCAGGGGAATGAAGACGCCAAGACAAAGCCCCACAACCCCTCCGATTGTTGAAAGCACCACCGTCTCAATAAGAAATTGCGCTATTATCTGCTTCTTTTTTGCCCCTATGGCCCGCCTGATCCCGATCTCCCGTGTGCGTTCCGTTACCGAAGCCAGCATGATGTTCATAATGCCTATGCCCCCCACAAGCAGGCTGATGCAGGCAATAGACCCGAGAACGATATTAAAGGTCCTTTTTGTGGATTCCGCCTGCTTAAGAAGTGCAAGGGGTACGCTCATGGTATAATCAACCTTGTCATGAAATTTTGCCAGCATCGCCTCAACGCCTTCCGCGGTAGCCTCAACATTTTCCATATCATCCACCTCAACAATTATCTGTTCCAGCTCAACATTCTTCCTCTCGCTTGATCCTGATGACTGCTTGATGGTTATGTCCCCAAAATAGAATTTGGAGACTTCAATGGGTATATAGGCATCATCCTCCTTGTCCGGGAGCTGGACCCCGCCCGATGAACTTGTGTCATCGCTGCTCTTGACAATCCCAACCACAGTGAAATTATTGCCCCCGATACTTATATTCTGTCCGATCGTGCCCTTGGTGGCCAGGAGCTTCCTGGCGCCATATTCCGTGAGCACAAGGGACCGGGCCATATTAACCGAATCTTCTTCGAGAAGGACGCGTCCTGCAATTACATCCCGTTTAACCAGATCAAACCAGGCAGGGGTTGTACCTACTACCCTCAGGTCCATGGTCCTTCCCCCAAGCGTGCCGGTCTTATTAGTAATCTTTACAGGCACTGCTGTCTTTACTGTTGAAAAGGTAGCAGCAATCCTTTCATGGTCCGCATATTTTAGTCCATAAACACTCATAAAAGAGCTGGATGTATTGGAGGTATTCTCCTCCTCTACGGATTTCATGGATGTGATTATAATGTTGTTGCTTCCTACCTTTTTTATCTGCTCAAGGGCGTCCTTGCTCGCGCCTTCTCCTACCGAAAGCATGGCCACAACGCTCCCCACGCCGAACACAACCCCCAGCATGGTCAAAAAGGACCTGAGCTTGTGCATAAGGAGGTTTTCGATGCCCAGCGCGATATCCCTTATGAGGTCCCGGTTTATCTTTATGTCTTTCAGTTCTATCATTTCAATGACTCCTTATATCATCAATGATGCCGTCCTTCATGTGGAGACTCTTTTTTGCATGGCTTGCAACCTCCGGCTCATGGGTCACCATAATGATCGTCTTGCCCTTGTCGTTAAGCTCCACAAGCAGTTTCATGATCTGCACACCTGTCTGCGAATCAAGGTTTCCTGTCGGCTCATCTGCCAGGAGGATTTTGGGGTCATTGGCAAGGGCCCTTGCTATGGCAACCCTCTGCATCTGCCCCCCTGACAGCTCAGAAGGCTTGTGCTCCAGCCTTCCTTCCAAACCCACGCTGAGAGCAAGCTCCTCTGCGCGTCTAATGCTTTCTGTCGGTTCCCATCCAAGGTAGTAAAGAGGCAACTCTATATTCCTTAAAACCGACAATTGAGGGATAAGGTTAAAGCTCTGGAATATAAAACCCAGGTGCCTGAGCCTGAATTCACTGAGAGCGTCATCATCTAGTCTGCCTACATCCTGTCCCTCAAGGAAATAATGCCCACTTGTCAACCGGTCAAGACAGCCTATGATATTCATCATGGTGCTCTTGCCAGAACCGCTCGGTCCCATGATCGCCCAGAAGTCACCGCGTGCAAATGCTATATCTACGCCGTTCAAAGCCCTTACCTCATTTGAACCGACAAAATAGGTCTTGTTCGCCTCTTCCAGTCTAATAATATTATTATTCGATGATAATGACATTACTATCGACCTCCCTAGAAACCGCCGGGCATTCCGCCACCGCCGCCCATGCCTCCGCCCATGCCACCGCTTGGGCCGCCGCTTGGGCCGCTGCTGGAATCGCCCGAATCGGAAATGGAGCCGGTGGTTGAGTAGCGTGTCTCAGGATCCTGTTCCGATCTCTGATTGTCTCCCTGGTTTTCACCCTGGTTGCCCCGGTTCATCTGCATCTGGGAGGCCTCCTCCTTAGTAATATAGCCATCCCCATCCGCGTCCATCTGGCTGAAGAAATTTTCCGGACCGGAAAACTCGGACTGTGAAACCTTTCCGTCGCCGTCCTTGTCAAGATTCGTTATCATATCTCCTCGCTGCCCCTGTTGTCCTCTGCCCTGCTCTGACCCCTGATTGTTGCCGCCGGGCATCTCGGACGTCTCTGACCCTGTGCCCTGATTGCCGGTCGTATCCGCTTCGGGGACTTCCGATACGTCTGACAGCACCTCGAAATTCTGTTCAACGACAGACGCCTGCTCCAAGGGAGGGGATAATGAAACGATCTCGCCAGGCTCCAGGCCGCTGACAATCCTTATGACTATGTTATTATCAAGTCCTGTCTCCACAGTCCTTGGTTTTGTCTTGCTGCCCTTTACCACATAAACCGTCGGTTCATTATTGACACTCATAACTGCCTGAACAGGGATATATACGGCATCTTCATACTGGTCTATAACTACCTCCGCTGTGCAGCTCATCCCGGATCGAAGCAGATCCATATCCCCGCCGTTATCCAGGGTGATCTCCGTGTCATAGACCTTGAGGTCGGGGTTCATGAACGCATTCTGTGCATTAACCACGTTCGAGACATATGTCACCCTGCCGGTGTAAACAACATTCGGTATGGTGTCCACCGTTACCAGGGCCGGTTTCCCTGCCTTTACCTTGTCTATGCTTGATTCAGGTATGCTGATCGAGACCTTGAAACCCTTGGTTGTAGGCAGGTGTATCAGTTCCTGACGCTCCCTTACGGTACTTCCAAGTTCAAGGGGCTCTGTCTGGCCCCCGAATCTGCTGCGGCTTTGTTCCGCGCTTGTTGCATAGATAACTGTCCCGGATGCAGGGGCATATACCTTAGTAGCGGCAAGCTGATTTTCAAGCTTCTTGAGTTTTGCAAGCTGTCTTTCGTATTCCGCCTGCTTTGCCGCCTTATTGGCCTCTGCCTGCGCGACATTTGCCGTTGCCTTGCGCATAGTGCGCTCAAGGGCAGCCTTGGATTGTGTTACGTCGCTCTCAAGTTCTGCGATCTTTCTCTTATAGGTATAATTTACCAGAAGATCCTTGGCATTCTTTTTCAGCTCAACGGCCAGCTCCTTCTGGCTGTAGGAAAGCTGATCCTTTTCAAGCTCCGACTGAGAAAGATATCCCTCTTCATAAAGCTTCTGAGACCATTCAAGTGTATCCTTTGCCTGGGCAAGCTCCTCTTCAGCCAGGGTGATATTGGATTCCGCCTCCTGAAGGGCGTTTGGATATTCTCCTTCAATATATTTTTTCAGGTCCAGCTGCGCAAACTCATAGTTAAGCTCCGCAGATTCAATATCACTCTGTGCCTGGTTCTTTGTGACCTCGAAATTTTCGCTCGCGTCGATCCTGGATGCCTCGGCGTTCTGTACCGATATCTCCTGGTCAACCTGATTGTCCGATAGCGTACTTGAGTCCAGCTCTATCACCAGGTCTCCCTTTTCTACCTTTGCCCCTTCCTCCACAATATACACGATAGTAGTCTGGCCCTCGACCTGATTTTTTACGATCATCTTTTCCGCGGGCTGTATGGTCCCTGTCTCAGTAACGCTTATCTTTAAGGGGCCTTTCTTAACCTCATAGGTCGGGATGCTGCTTGCGGCATCCTCGCCGCCTAAAATGGATATAGCGCCCCACAGCAACAGAAACAGGGCTGCAATCCCTGCAACGGATAATGCAGGTTTTTTCGTGATAACCTCACGCAATTTATCTAATAGCTTATTGTTGTTTGACATTATTATCCTCCTCGGATCCATATTCTACCAATAATCCCTCATCATCTATTTTTAAAATCCCCGCGTCCCGCTGGAACTGAAGTTCTGCCATACGATAATTAATGACCGCAGATGTAAGTGAGTTCCTTGCCGTAAGCAGTGAAGACTGAGCTTCAAGCAGGTCGCGCAATTCGGACCTTCCCGCCTCAAAGAACATGTTCGCGCTCGCAAGCCCTGTCTCCGCTGAATTTACCGCCAAGGTCTGTATCCTCAGCCCTTCACGCGCTTCTGCCATTGTCCTCAATGTCTGACGTATGGAGAGCTTGATATTGTCCTCCATTGTCTGAAATTCCCTTACAGCCTTCTCAAGTGAGATATAGGCGTTCCTGTAGGCATTCCTTTCAGATGTCCGGTCAAAGGGGAGATCAAGGGTCAACAGACCGGTATATATGCCGCTGTCCTTTTCAAATGCCTCTTCATCATCACCGGTAAATTTTGCCGAACCCAAAAGGGTAAGTTCCGCGCCAAGGGCATCTGCCCTGATTACTACAGCCCTCTGGGCGTCATAGACCTTTCCTTCCTGGACCTTGAGATCAAGGCGGTTATCAAAGGCAAGCGTTATAGCCTGTTCCTCATCCATCTCCAGGGGTCCTGCATTCTCCTTGCCGGGTTCAAAGAGGTTTTCCGATGTTGAAGTATCTGCCACTGCCCTAGTAACTATATCGGCAGCCCGTTCTGTAAGGCTTTCCAGATCAGACCTGTCCAGTTCCACCTCCGAATCCGCCGGAAGACCTATCATTATTTTGAAGTTGTCCAGCTGGTTTTTATATTGCCCCTTTGCGTTGATCCACCGGTTGCGGGAGCTTAACTGCTGCTGAAGGGTCTGATTAACCTGTACAATAGTTGCACGGCCTGCCTCTGCCTGTCGGCTGGTTCTATTGTATGATGTTATGCTGTTTTTATAGTTCTCGGCCGCATTGTCAACCTGATCCATCTGGGAGAGCACACTCATATAGCTCTGCACTATCTGCACGGCAAAGGTACCCTTATACCTCTCAAAGGTGTAAAGGCTGTAAACCAGGTCTCGCTCAGCCTGTGTCAGAGACTCAGATGCCACATACTTTCCAGCTCCACGTAACAGTGGTATTGAGATGGAGCCGTCATATTGAAAGCTCTTTGTCGAAATCCCGTCTGTAAGAAGATTGATTATGTCAACGCCGGCTGATGTGACTATCTTTGTGCCGTTTTTAAGCGTCTTACTTAAGGATAGCGAACCGCTGCCGCTGTCTGATTTTACCGTCTCTCCTTCCGTTTCACTCTGGGTAATCTTGTAGCTTGCATCCTCCCCCCCAAGGGTAAAACCATATTTATGTCTCTGGAGATTCAGGTCCAGGGCCTTCTGAAAGACACTTTCCTTCTGTGACTGATACTCCGAGCTGTTCTTGGCTGCTATCTGGAGGGCCTGTACAAGGGTAAGCTTAAGGGATTGCCCCGATTCCAGGGTTATATCATCTCCCGAGGAAACTGAATCATTTCCGGGATAATCCTTTTCCGGCCAGTGTGCAATCTTTTCAAGCTTCTCAGACCCGAGAGACGCATTGCTGGAATACTGCAGGTCCTGTTCAATCATTAGACGGCGTCTCAGTGTGTCGCTTGGGCGTTCAATCTCTATGCCCGTAGCCTTTCCGAAAATCTGTTCCTGCTTTTCCTTGATAATTGAATCGGCTGCCTTGTCCGCGCTTTTCCTGTAATGGGACGCGGTACAGCCCGTGCCGATTAAAAGGGCCGATAACAGCAGTATAATGGACAGCCTGCTGACAATTGTCCATTTATCAACTATAACCGACCTCAGGCGCGATGCCCCTTTAATCGTCATTCTATGGGTTTCATTCATTTCATGCCTCCTAAATATTACGAATCTAACTTCTGTTCCACAACGAGTTGAATATCTAACTGTAGGTTGAAAATTTGAAATTCAGCAACGTATTTTCTTTTCACTCTTATTGTCGGCAGAATTCTGAAAAAGTTACACGTTATTTTTAAAAAGCCAATAAAATTAACTATCTCCACAAATTATACATAATTTAAGCATCCTGTGGTTCGGAAGGAATATTAAATTTTACGCCGCAGTAAGGGGAAGGTTTTTGGGGATATATACAGTGAGTAAAAATTGCAGGAATTCGCAGCAATAAGGGTCATGAGGATCTTATGATATCCCTTTCTCTTAACACACTGATGATAAATCTAACAAGGCATACAAAAACAAATACGCATAACGCTATGGAAAAGACCCCCGCTAAAACAGGTATGATAAAGCCATCCTGATTTAAATTACTGAGCCCGACCATTATGGAGATAATGGAAGCAAATATAATAAAGGAAAAAACCAGTCCCAGGATTACAACAAAACCCCACAGGAAAATCTTTTTTACAGGCACCGGATTACTCTGGTACATCACATAACATCCTTTATCTTTTCCGTCAGAAAGTTTATATGCTTTTTTACCGTGTTATCCGTCTTTATCTTTTTTTCAATAATCTCAGAGGAATATATTATTGTGGAATGGTTCCTGTTAATAGACTTGCCGATGTCTTCCAGTGTTGCCTCTGTAAAATTCCTGCAAAGATATACAAACAGATTACGGGGATAGGCGTGTATCTTTTTCCTTGATTTAGATTGAAGCATTGCAGGATCAACCTTGAAATAACTGCATATCATCTTTTTAATGCCTTCAAGAGACAAATTTTGAGGATCACTGACCTGGCAGTCAATTACCTCTTTGGCAAGAGACATATCTATGTGGGCATTCATCAATTCCGATTTTGCCCTGAGGCACCTTATAGTGCTCTCAATCTGCCTGATATCCCGTGTAAGGTGCCGTGCAAAAAGGTGTATTATATCCTCTGAAAGCCTGATTTTATTCTCGGATGATTTTTTTTCAATTATCTTTACCCTTGTTTCATAATCCGGCTTTTCAAGTGTTGAAATCACGCCGGAAACCAGCCTGGAGGAAAGTTCATTTGTCATATTGGGCATGTCCTTGGGCAAAAGCGAGCTCGTGAAGATAATCTTTTTCTTGTCATTCACCAATGCATCCAGGGTATATCCAAGTTCAGCCTGGGTCTTTTCCTTGCCGCTTAAAAAATGCACCTCTTCAAGGAGAAGGACATCACAGGAGCGGCGATATTTATCCTTGAATTCATCGATCCGTTTATTCTTCAAGGCAAATATCATTTCATTTACAAAATCTTCAGCCGTTATATAATATGCCCTCGTATCGGGATTCTCCTCAAGAATCGCCTGACCGACGGCATGGGAGAGGTGGCTCTTGCCAAGGCCTGTATTTGAAAGAAGGAAAAGAGAATCATATTTCCAGCCTGAATTGCTGGCAAGGGCCTTTGACGCTGAATAGGCGAATTCATTGCATTTACCTACTACAAATCTGTCAAAGGTAAAATCCCTGTTAAATCGCCTCCTGCCATTTATCCTGCCGACTGAAATATTTGGAAGGGACAATTGTTTGGATGGCTTGAAAAGTTCAGGGACCGTCTCCTTTTTTTCCGGGGCCAGAACCTTGAGGATCAATTTACACCTATTCTTGCCGATATCATTGAGCCTTTTCTCCATTTCGCCCTTATAGTTTTCTGTAACCCAGTTCAGGGAAAACTTATTCGGACAGCCGAGGACAAGGCAGTCATCCCTTTCCTCCAGGGGAGTAAGGGGTTTTATCCATAGTGAAAAACTGTTTTCTGACAGTTTATCCCTTATATGGTTTTTCACTTCCTGCCATATTAAGCTCATTACAGGCTCCGTTCCAGTTATACAATTATAAGATATCAGGTTATTAAAAACTGCCCCCTAATTTGAGGGGTATTTATCTATTAATCTGCATCGCGTGTCAAAACGGATTGATATAGGAGAAAACTTATATCGGCACACTTTTTTGACATAATTTAACTTGCTGTAATATTAGAAAATTTGATCATTGGAATCCTAACACACGGTTTAATTGGGTCTTTTTTAAGATCAGCTTTTCTTATTTAATTCAGAAGTTTGCGGAGAAACAGTTTATGGTGTAATATTATATTAACAATTTTCATTCTCATGAATTCTCTATTTTTCGCGAAATTGCTGCTATTTTTATTTTTTCCCTTAACATTTTTCAAGCCAATTCTCTTCTAAACAAACAGGGACAAGGCAATTGCCCTCATAAACAATTTTTTGAC
>JAFGIC010000467.1 GCA_016929815.1 Deltaproteobacteria bacterium | reverse complement strand
TTAAAAGTGTAACCTAAAATGTAACCCAAAATAAAAAAGCAAGGAGAAAGTCGCCTTGCTTTTAGGGTCTAACATATTAAAATGGCGGAGAGATCGGGATTCGAACCCGAGGTAGAGGTTTACCCCCTACACTCGCTTAGCAGGCGAGCGCCTTCAGCCAACTCGGCCATCTCTCCGTTTAAAGAATCGAACTATTACAGCATTGCTGTTTATGGCGGAGGGAGTAGGATTCGAACCCACGGAGCTTTCGCTCAACGGTTTTCAAGACCGCCACCTTAAACCGCTCGGTCATCCCTCCTATTCTAAAATTGAACGTATTAAATAATATCAAAAATGGAATTAATCAAGCCTTAAAAAACATATCTTCTATTTTTATCGGTCTGTCCGAATGTCGGGAAAATAAACTCATTTTGCCCGCCAATCCCAGTGTTCTGGCCCTGCCATACATCCCCCTACCCCAAAGGGGGACACATAAAATACCCACCCGAGGAGAAGTCATGCCCCCCGCGAAGGATATAACTTGGAAATCCCTCCGGAGGGGGACAAAAGGCTCCGGTCATAAACAGGAGGAGCCTGCAAGGATATGATTGCCCTTATCAGCTCATCCTTTCTTTCATTAACCTGATAGTCCGGGCATAATCTTTACTTTTGAAAACAGCGGACCCTGCCACAAAAATATCGGCCCCCGCCGATGAGACAAGCCCTATGGTGTCTGCATTTATCCCTCCGTCCACCTCTATCTCCGTTTCAAGCCCCCTCCCCTTTATCATGTCTTTTAATCTCGTTATCTTTGGCAGTACTTCCTTTATAAACTCCTGTCCCCCGAAACCCGGATTTACAGTCATAAGAAGTACCATGTCCAAGTCGTCAAGGACATATTCCAGCACATCCAGGGGCGTGGCCGGATTCAGGGACACGCCTGTTTTGGCGCCTGAAGACCTTATAAGTTGAACGGACCTGTGCAGATGATTGACCGCCTCAGCGTGGATTGTGATTATGTCCGCCCCAGCCTTCCTGAAATCTCCGACATACCTGTCAGGATCGGATATCATCAGGTGCACGTCAAGGGGAAGATTCGTTGTCCGTCTGGCCGCCTCCACAATCATGGGGCCTATGGTGATGTTCGGCACAAAATGCCCGTCCATAACGTCGATGTGTATATAATCCGCTCCCGCCTTTTCAACGGCCTTGATCTCGTCCCCGAGTCTTGTAAAATCTGCCGACAGTATGGATGGGGCTATCTTTTTCATGAATTTCTCCTTATTAATCGTCCTTCCTGAACAACGCCGCAAAAAAGCCGTCCATCTTATGAATATGCGGCCAGGTCCTGTAAAAGCCTTTATCATCAATCAGGTCGAGACACCATTCGGGGGCTCTCTTCCTGAGATCTACACGGCTAAAATCACCGTTTGTCTTGAGAAACCCTTCTACAACACCCTCGTTTTCCTCCCTTGAGATGGTGCATACAACATAAAGGAGTTTGCCGCCTTTTTCAACAACAGAAGCGGCTGAATTCAGGAATTTCTCCTGTGTAGCAGCGAGCCTCGGGATGTCTTCTTTGACCCTGTTCCACTTGATGTCCGGGTGTCTTGATATAACCCCCAGGCCTGAACATGGCGCATCCAGGATTACCCTTTTGAACCTGTATTCAAACAGGGAAGACAGGGGCCGGCCGGCGTCCCCTTCTACCGGCAGGATGTTATTAATGCCCAGCCTATCCGCATTTTCTGCCAAACTCGCCAGCTTGACTTTATCGCTGTCCAGTGCGATTACCTGCCCCCTTCCGGCCATAAGCTCGGCCAGATGGGAGGACTTGCCGCCTAATCCGGCGCATATGTCAAGGACCCTGTCGCCCGGCCTGACTGAAAGGAGGTAAGACGCGATCTGGGCGGCCTGGTCCTGCACCTGGAAAAGGCCCTTTTTAAAGGCATCCAGTGCATCCGGCCTTCCCCTGTGGCCCTCAACAGCTATTCCCTGGGGCGACCAGGCCAAAGGTCTTGCATTGATCCCGTCATGTAAAAATATCTCGATAAGGGCATCACGGCTTATTCTAAGGCTGTTCGCCCTTATATTTAAGCCCGGGAAATCATTCTGCGCCGACATCAGCGCCTCTGCATTATCCTCGCCCAGTTCTCTGATCCATTTATCTGCAAGCCACAGGGGATATGAATGATAAACCGAAAGATACCTCGCCCTTTCTCTTTCCCTGTCAGGGAATTTAAGGACGCCCCTTTGCCTGCACGCGGTTCTTAAAAGGCCGTTAACAAAGGATATGACATGACGCGGCATCCTCGCGGCCCTGACCAGGTTAACCGACTCATTGACCGCAGCCGATTCAGGGACCCTGTCCATGAAAAATATCTGATACAGTGCAATGCGCAGGACATTAAGCACCTCTTTATCTATCTTCTTCAAGGGAAAGGCCGAGAGCTGTTCGATTATCCAGTCCAGCCTCAGCCGCTGTCGAAAGACCCCCTGCACCAGGTTGTTTACAAAGGCCCTGTCTCTTTCATCAAGTCGGCAGCCCCTGAAAATATCCTCACGGTCATCAGATTGACTCTTTTTTATATACCCGTTCAATATTCTAAGGGCAAATTCCCTTGGATTATTTATTCCCATCGTCCAAAAAGGTCTTGATCCCCTTCTCTACCAGTTCAACATCGACATCAGTGTCATAACATGGGCCAAATGGTCTCTTGTTATATATACCGAAGACAGGTATAGGAAAGCTGTCCTGTATGCCGCTCGTCAGGTCCCTCTCGCATGCCACAGCTATGATAATATTCGGCCTTTTTTCAACTACGATCTTTCTGGCAAGGGTCCCGCCCGTGGCAACGGATATCGGGATATTGTATTTCTCTGAAAATTCAACCAGG
>JAFGIC010000466.1 GCA_016929815.1 Deltaproteobacteria bacterium | reverse complement strand
TGGCAACAATAGGCCACAATATCAAACAGTATTTCAAAAATAATGTTCCATTCTTAAACGGCTGGCCAGGCAAAAACCGAACCGGTCTTCTTATGAATGCCCCCATTTTTCAATGGGTTTTAAAGTTAACCCTCAAAGATAAAGGTGCGCCATGAACAAAACCAATATCAAGATCAGACTTATGGGTCCTGACGATTTTGATTCCGTGGTCGGGATCGATGAAAAAGTTCGAAAGGCCCCTCGCCTTGAATACTATCAGATCAAGTTTGAGAGACTCGTCCAGTCTAAAGACAATCTTCCCATTTCTCTTGTGGCTGAGAAGAATGACGGTACGCTGGTTGGGTTTATAATGGGTGAACTCTACATGGGACAATACGGCATTTCCCAGGAAAAGGCTACCCTGGACACAATCGGCGTTGACCCAGATTACCAGAACATGGGCGTCGGCGAGCAACTGATAAATGAATTTATCAGTCATCTGAAAAAACTCGGCGTGGATAAAATAAATACCCTGGTGGACTGGAATGATTACAGGCTGATACATTTCTTCAGCGCACACCAGTTCAGCCCATCCAGGGTCATTAACCTTGTCCGAAGCATTTGATCCCATAAGAAAGGAGCACTCCTTGAAACTTATTCGATCGCTCATGGGAAGACGGCAGTTCCTGGGAGGCGCATTGGCAGCCTCCGCTCTCGGTCTTGTATCAAAAATAACCGGCGCACCCTCGGGCGCTGCAGGGGTCGCGGAAAAGGCCGGCGCTGAAGGGCCGGCAATTGATTCTGGCGTGTCATATTCAAAGGTATTAAAGACCGACGTGGTCGTGCTGGGGAGCGGCGCCGGCGGCATGTCCGCCGCAATCAGTGCAAGGCAGCAGGGCGTTGAAAATGTCCTGATCCTTGAAAAACGCGCACAGATCGGTGGCAATTCCGTGTTCGCCCCATTTCCCCTGAAAAAGGAAAACAAAAGATCCGCCGAGGAGGCATTTAAGGCCGCAATAGAAAACACACACTGGCGCGGCGACCCGCGAATAATCGGCACAATGATTGACAAATCCGAAAAGATCGGCGACTGGCTGAGGGGATTCTCCTCAGACCTTTCAGACCTCGACCGGGAAGGAGCGCTGGTAAAGATCCTGAAGGCACAGTGCGATAAACTTGGAATTCAAATCATCTGTAATACACGGGCCAGGAAGCTCATCAAGGACACCAACAACGCTGTCTGCGCCGTGGCGGCGGTACAGGACGTCAACCTTATAAAGGTGGAGGCGACTGCTACTGTCCTTGCAACAGGCGGATTTCTGGGAGACCCTGAGCTCATGGAAAGATACTTTCCT
This sequence comes from Deltaproteobacteria bacterium, assembly GCA_016929815.1. GTDB lineage: Bacteria > Desulfobacterota > DSM-4660 > Desulfatiglandales > HGW-15 > JAFGIC01. Next base: position 10,998 of record JAFGIC010000466.1, on the reverse strand, counting down.
GTCTATGATGAAAGCTTTTACAAGGAGATCAACATTGAGGGTCATGCCTATAAAGGCGACGGCATAAAGATGGCCCTTGAGGCAGGTGCAGGCAATGACAGTACCATATCCTTTGTGTGGGGCCCGAACAAGCTCCCATTCTTCAAGGGTGACCTGAAGGACTTCCCTGTAACATCAATCCTCACTGATAATACAAGGACACCGGCGATCTGGGTCAACAACGTGGGTGTCAGGTTCACGAACGAGTCTCAGAGGCATGCCGCCAATGCCATATACAGGCAGCCCAACAGGGACTGCTTCATTGTTGTGGATGCAGGGATCGTTGAACATATGGCCGGAGAAGATCCGGGCGTCGTTTCTGTTGAAAGACTTGACAAGGAAGTTGCCGCATTGATAGAGGCAGACCAGGCCCTGGTAACGGATTCGGTAGGGGCCGTTGCCGCATGGATCAGGGGCAAGAAGCATATCCTTCAGGCAGGCATCGACACCTACAACAAATATTGTGAAAAGGGCTATGATGAACTATACTATAAAGATCCGGCGTTTCTCGTCCCCCTGACCAGGCCCCCCTTCTATGTATTCAGGAGCGGCCTGTCATTGAGGACAACGCACGGCCCTGTTAAAATAAATCCCATGACATCTGTCGTCAGCCAGTTTGACTGGCCGATCCCCGCGCTTATGGCCTGCGGCGCCGATATCGGGGGGCTGCATGCAGACATCCTCATAAGCAGCGAGGAATCGCATTCCATCGAATGGACCGTAGCATCGGGGATGTGCGCGGGAGAGAATGCAGCATCATATGTACAAGGCAACAGACCCGTAAAGGTGTATGAATTTCCCAAATACACGGCAAAGGAGGTCATGGCGGGAAACTATGTAAATGTGGGGACAATAGAAGGCGGCGCGCCTCCGGAGGGAGGCCCGCCATCAGAAGATAATAAATCATATCATTAATTGTGAGAGAGGGGTCATGAAGAATAAACAACAGACAAAAAAAAAGACAAAGACCGCTGGTGCAGGAAAGGGCTTGAAGGCGCAGGTTGAAGGAATCTTATCTCAGGTTGACAACTCCCTCGAGACATCCGGTGAAGCGGACAAAAAGAAGTTGCTCCAGCAGCTTAATGAAATAGAAAAAAAGGTCCGGGATGCAGGAGGCAAGGACCAGGACTGGTTAATCTCGGAGATCAATTTAAGGAAAGGCAGGTGTGCCAGGGAAGTGCTTGAAAAACAGCAGGAATATAAATTATGGAAACATGCCTATGACCTGGCCCTTAAAATCGGCAACCATGAAGTTGTTGTCCAGTCCGGGCTTGAACTCGGGTTTGATTTATATGAATTTACCACATCCATCAGAGAGATTACAGAGATCCATATGAATTGCGTCAGGGCAGTATGCGCCCAGGGCGCAGCGATCCATACAAGGTTAAGGATTATAGGCATAAACTTATTTAACTTCTGGCGCCAGATACAATACAGGAGACTGTCGGAACACGATCTCAGGGCCAAGCAGATGATTATAGACAGCGCGAAAAGCCTGGAAAAGGCGGAATTTGACGAGGACAGGGCCGCGCCGGTAATGATAATGCTGATCGCAGGATTGTATGGATATGACGACCCATCCCTGGAGTGGGCGCATCTGGAGACCGCTGTCCTCGATGTGCAGCTCCCCGAGGACGTGAGGAAAAAGATCGGGGCGCCCTCGCCGCCCCCCGGGTCTTGATTTTCTTGACTCCCTGTAATTTAGGGGGTATAAGCAGGCTTTAATTATGAAATAAAGACAGCCAACCTTTACCCTAGAGGTTCGCGATGGAACCATGTTGATAAAACCCCCGCTTTCTCATTTGAAGAGGCGGGGGTTTTTGTTCTATGCAAGCTCCTAAGCGTACATCACCGGGTTTAATCTTCATTATTAATCATTAACACATAATAAAAGGAGGAGGTCATGAGTATAGTTCAAAGGCTTATGGGAAGGCGGCAGTTCCTGATTGCCGCAGGTGCAACATCAACATCAGCCCTGGCTTACAGCAGGCTCGCCGGGGTTGCCAATCCGGTATTTAACACGGGCAGCGCGATGGCGGCGGAGAAGGCGGCAGCCGCGGCTGTTGCCGGGGCAAGCAGCAGGTATGCCCACCTTTTTTCGCCTATCAAGGTCGGGAACAATGTCCTTAAGAGCAGGCTGTTGTTTACCGCCGCCACCCCGCATTTCATGCAGGGGCCGGAAAATTTCCCGGCCGTACCGGTGAGGGATTTTTATATTGATCTGGCCAGAAACGGCGTCGCTATCGTAACCATGCGCATAATAGAGAACAGGGTGAGGGCTGAACAGCGAGGAGACAGCGCTCACATGGTGATATATGATTTGAATGATGCCGGGGTCCAGAATTATCTCGACCTATGGGTAGAGAGTTTGAATATGGTCGGCACCAGGGCTGCCTTTAGCCTCCAGTTCGGATCAACATCAGGTGGAGGAATGCAGATGATGCAGCAGATGATGGGCGGCGCACAGGGCGGCCAAGGCGCACAGGGTGGAATGCCGGCAGGAGGCCAGGGCGGCCAGATGCCTGAGATGGGCCAGGGCCAGATGCCCTCGGGCGGTCAGGAAGGAGGGGTGCCCGGCATGGGACAGGGGCAGATGCCCGGAGGCTCGCAGGGAGGCATGCCCTCCGGCGCCACAGCCGGAAGGAGCGGCGGCATGCCCGCTGAGACGGAGATGACTGAGGAGGAGCTGCAGAAGAACATCGATACCATGCTGACATCTGCAAATTTTTACAGGAACCACGGTTTCAGCGTGGCGATCACAAGGGGCGGCACAGGAAAATCCACCACCGAGGCGATCAAGGCCCTTAAAAAGGCATGGCCGGATGTTATCCTATGGAGCAGGATCAGCGCCACAGGCACTGTGGAGGAGGCCGTTGAAGCGGCTAGAAAGCTGGAGGGCCAGATCGATATAGTTACGGTTCAGGAAGCCACCTCGAAGTCCCATTGTCTGAGCTACAATTCGGAGAAGAATAATCCCGGGACACTCAAATATGTCGAGGCCATAAAGAAGGCAGGCGTGAAGATCATAGTGGCGCCCAACGGTGGATATCAGGACCTGGATAAGAATGAAGAGTATATCGCTACCGGCAAGACCGATATGATCGCCATGGGCAGGGCATTCATCGCCGATACGGAATACGCCAAAAAGGCCTACGAGGGAAGGGGAGAGGATGTGACGCCCTGCGTGCTTTGCAACAAGTGCCATGGCGTTTCATTCAGCGGGTCATGGTTTACGGTGTGTACAGTAAACCCGAAGGTGGGCATCTCCCAGGCTGTAGATAAGATTGAAGCCCCCACAAAAATAAAGAAGGTCGCGGTCATCGGCGGAGGCCCGGCCGGCATGAAAGCGGCCATCACGGCTGCAGAGAGAGGCCATAAGGTGACACTCTATGAAAAGAATTCCTATCTGGGCGGCCAGCTCAGGCATGCGGACTTCTCGTCCTACAAATGGGCCTTCAAGGATTTCAAGGACTACCTTGTGCGCCAGGTGAAAAAGAACGGGGTCGAGGTCCTGCTGAACACGACAGCAACACCTGAGATGATCAAGGGAAAAGGTTATGACTCCATCATAGCTGCGCTGGGCGCGGATATAATAAAGCCCAAGGTTGCTGGCGTGGACGGAAAGAATGTATACAACCTCATGGATATCTACGGCAGAGAAAAGGAGCTCGGCAAGAATGTGGTAGTCATAGGGGGCGGAGAGCTCGGCGTTGATACAGGGATGTATCTGGCAAAGGCCGGGCACAATGTAACGCTTCTGACAAGCGACAACCAGCTGATGGACCGCGGCGGCCCCCACCAGGGTGAGATTATACAGGAGGTTTATTCGGCGCTTAAAACCTTCAGCTACAAGACTGGGGCCACAACGACTAATATCGAGGAAGGAAAGGTCACCTATAAGGACGCCTCCGGAAAGGAGCAGACCGCTGCGGCCGACAGCGTGGTGGCATTCGGCGGGCGGAAGTGGAAACAGGATGAGGCCATGAAGTATTCCGGCATTGTAACTCAGTTTTATCTCGTAGGCGACTGCACCGGCAACTGTGGAAATATACAGAAGGCTGTAAGAAACGCCTTCTTTACAGCGGTTCAGGTCTGATGCGTTAAATTAAAATACAGGTATTTTTTAAATCAACAGAATAAAATAGGGCAGCACAACCCAGAGGGCTGTGCTGCCCTTTTTTTTTGTTTAATTCATCAAGTCTTGCCGCGAGTCGTCATTACGGCGAAGTTCCTTCGATAAACTCAGGACCATGAGCTTGTCGAATGGCCGGATTCCAGCATTAAAAATACGTTACGATATATATGATTCAAAGTTTTACAGTTTGTATCGGAAAACACCTGTTACCGGATTCATATTATTTTAACTGCCTCACCGTAGCAATCCATATTTATGATTATAACATCTCGAAAGTATGATTAAATTTTGAATGTACCTTAAGGGCGAATATGGGTGTTATCCTTGTTGTAACTAGCAAAATTAATATCTTGTAATCAATGCCGCATGAAATAGCCTATTAAGAGGATCACTTTTGGGATTTATTATCGAGCAGGCATCAACGCATTTTGTTCATAATTTACACATATTTTACTTGACAACCGTAAGGGTATTTTATTTAATACATTATAAAATTTAATAAATAAAAAATTTAATCAGTTTTACTTTAAACGGCAACCGATACACAACAAACTGTATCCATTTTTCTTAATATAGATTTATTACTATTGGAAATACCCATTAGGCCTTCAACTCTATGATGTGACGGCCTATCCGGCTGTACACGCGTTAGGCGCACCGGAAAATCCGGCGCGATTTTTATAACAACTATATAAAAAAGGAGGCAATTGAAATGAAAAAGATTCTCGTATTCCTTTTCACCATGTCATTGGGTCTTTGCTTCTCCCTTGCTGATGTCATGTCAGTAAAGGCCCAGGAGACCGGATCTGATGAATTCACCCTCGAGGAGATTACCGTAACTGCACAGAAGCGTGAGCAGGATCTCCAGAAGGTTGCATCCGGTATAGAGGTAATTCAGGGTTACCAACTGACCGAGATGGGCAGCCTCGACCTGGATGATGCGCTCAGGAACATCTCATCAGCGCTGGTTTCCCCCGCGGGAGAGGAGATGACGGTAATCATCCGCGGAATGGACAACGACTCAATGCCCGGGGACTCCTATTCACAGGTTGCGGTAACGGTCGACGGATCATTCAGCAACAGTTGGGGCGTAGGCACCACCGGCCTTTATGATATGCAGCGCATAGAGGTCCTTGCAGGCCCCCAGGGCACGCTGTACAGCCGTAACTCCGCAGGCGGCGTCGTCAATATGATTTCCAATAGCCCGACCACCGAAGAGGTCCAGGCGTCAGGCTCTGTTGAGCTGGGCAATTATGCTCGCGTGAACATGACAGGCATGCTGAATGTCCCTCTCAGCGATGCATGGGCCGTGCGCGCGGCCTTTATCTCCTCGGTAAATGACGGTTATGCATCCAACGGCCTCAATGACACCGATGACAGGTCATTGAGATTAAAATTGGGATTTACCCCGTCGGACAACCTTTCCGCTGTGTTTACCTACGAATACAATAAAATAGGGGGCAAGTCCCAGGGGAACGGATTTGAGGCCTTTGAAGACGAGAGTGACGTGGATGATCCATGGACCAATCTCTCCGATGGAGACCTCTTTCATGGCTGGACCCAAACCAGCCGGTACTATATGAACCTGGATTTGAAAACACCCATCGGCACCGTGACCTTCCTGCCTTCCTTTTCGGATACTGGCCGAAAACTCACCCAGGCGGGGTGGGTGACCGATGATCCCGCCTTTGGCATGGGGGGCCGGGGCAACAGGCTGTATGAAGCGGGGGAAACCTTCAACAGCCCCCAGGATGAGCAGTCCTACGAGCTCAGGATGGCATCACCCGATGATTTCTTTATGAAATTTATTGTCGGCCTCTATTATTATGAAAGGGAATGGAGGGATAAGATCACCCATAAAGATATATGGTATTTCACGGATAACGGTGATGATTCGGATGATTTTTATCTTCCCAGCACGGAGGATACAACAAGCTGGGGATCGAAGGGCGGTAATTCCAAGGCCGTCTTCGGCAGCTTTACATTTCCTGTGACGAATGCGTTTCGTGTTAACGCAGGCGGACGTTACACCAAAGAAAAAGAAACTAGTAGCGGTGTGGACAGGATGACGGGCGAACCAACATATAACGAGATGGAGTCCGGCCATCCGGATCATAAATTAGGAGCTGAATATGATATAGGCGAAGACACGATGCTGTGGGTGGATTATTCCACCGGATACAAGCTGGTCAGGGGAGGGGGATCAAGGGGCGCCGACCAGAAGACCACGGCCTATCAGGCAGGGTCCAAGAGCCGTTTCCTTGACAATAAGCTGCAGTTTAACGCCACTGCCTTTTACTATGATTATTCAAATTTCAGCGTCGGGCAGGGGATCGATCCCGTATATGTCGTTATAGATGGAGAGACCATTACCTATAATGGTTCGGGTATAGGCGACGCAGTAATATATGGGCTCGATGTCTCAACGGATTATGTTATTACCAGCGCAGACCGTCTCAATTTCTCTCTATCCTATCTAAGCGCGGAGGTCGATCAAGTGCTTGTAACATATACATATCAAGGCATTGAAAATACTGAATTAGCTCCTCCTAAAACCATACCGTCGGGGAAAAAGCTCAACAACTCACCGGAAATGTCCGTTGTTGCCGGTTATCAACACAGGTTCGATCTGGTGGGCGGCGGAAAGATCACTCCCAACATTAGTGTACGTTATACAAGTGAATATTTTCTCGAGTTTGAGGTTAACGAACGAAATATCCCGGCAGGCATGGATCCGGATAAGGTAAACACAGAGCCTGCCACTATAATGGCCGATGCCTCTTTAAACTACAGCCATGGCAGCGGTAAATGGTCGCTTAACGGCTATGTAAAGAACATTACAAATCATGCCCAGAAAAACGGGATGATGAGGGGGGATATGCGTCTGGGACCCCCGAGGACCTATGGCGCAGTCCTGTCAGTAAATTTCTAATGTTGTCTTTATAAATTTATAGGGCCCCGGTTGTAACTGGTTCACAACCGGGGCCTCTTTTTCTCAACACTTGTGACAACTTGTTGCGGTCTCTTCGTCATTCCGGCGAAGGCCGGAATGATAATGAATTGACTCTGTCTATGGAATTGAGTTTATCAAATGACAAAACATCATTTTGAAACCTTAACTATCCCCTCTGAAGCGCGACGCTACCTCCCCTGGCTGCTCATCCTTTTTGTGGGAAGCGGATGCGCGGCCCTTATCTATGAAGTGGTCTGGCTTCAGCTCCTGCAGCTCGTGATCGGTTCATCAGGAATCTCTTTAGGCGTACTGCTGGCTGTCTTCATGGGAGGAATGTGCCTGGGCAGTCTTATTCTCCCAAGGCTGATATCTTCTCAGCATCATCCCTTAAGGATATATGCCTTTCTTGAGCTCGGTATCGGGATATTCGGCATCGCGATATTATACGGTCTGCCTTTCCTGGCGGATATTTATGAGGGTTTCATGGGACACGGCGTTATAGATCGCGCGCTTATAGCCGCCATATGCCTGCTTCCGCCGACGGTACTTATGGGTGCCACACTCCCTGCCATAGCAAGGTGGGTGAAAGCCACGCCCGAAGGCGTTTCATGGATGGGTCTCTTTTACGCGGGGAATACAGGTGGCGCCGTGGCAGGGACACTGCTTACGGGATTCTATCTGCTGCGGGTACATGATATGCCTACTGCTACATATACGGCGTTTGCCGTCAATGCGGCGGTTGCACTTGCTGCCCTGGTGCTTGCATCGAGCACCCCATACCAGGCAGGAACCTATGATGCGGCAGAAAAACCTCCACATCAGGAACCGGCAAGGATTGTCATATATATCGTTATAGGCCTGTCAGGCCTGTGCGCCCTGGGAGCCGAGGTGATATGGACAAGGCTTTTATCCCTGATGCTTGGCGCCACTGTTTACACATTTTCAATTATACTGGCATTATTTCTCCTCGGGCTCGGCATAGGCAGCAGCGCCGGCGCCTTCCTGGCGCGAACAGTGAAAAACGGGCGTATTTCACTCGGTATATGCCAGATATTGATTGCCGTTGCAGCGGCCTGGGCAGCATCGATAATAAACAGGATACCATATTGGCCGAGCAGTCCGGTTGAGACAACCATGGCACATGGTCCATGGTTTATGTTTCTGCTTGATCTTCTTAAGACCGGCTGCGCTGTGATGCCTGCGGCCATTCTGTGGGGCGCAAGCTTTCCCCTGGCATTGGCGTCTGTGGCCGCACCCAATCAGGATTCCGGGCGAATGGTGGGCAGAATTTATGCAGCCAACACTATGGGCGCAATACTTGGATCGCTGGCCTTCAGCATGCTGGTTATTCCCCAGGTCGGCACCCAGTGGGGACAGCGTCTTATTATAATGCTCGCATCCCTCTCCGCGCTATTGGCCTTTGCTCCGTATCTTAAGATACAAAAGATTGAAAAGAATAAAATCGAAAGGAAGGCCTCAGCCGTCGCTTTTTCAAAATGGAAACTGTCAGGGGTCCTTTTATCGCTGGCAATAGTAATATTCCTGGTTATTATCGTGTCCCCTGTGACCTGGGTCGCTGTTGCCTTCGGCCGCTTTTCTTATGCCTGGATGCCTGATGTTGTCCCGGGACTTGTTCAGGAAAAGGATGTGCCCCTCGTTTCCAGGCCGTCCGAGATACGGTACTGCCTCTATGTGGGCGAAGGCATGAATGTATCGGTCGCTGTTACGAAATCGACCGACGGCTGGCTCTTCTTTCACGGCGCAGGCAAGGTTCAGGCATCGAGCAATCCGAAGGATATGCGCCTCCAGCGGATGCTTGGGCACCTGTCCGCACTGGCCAGGTCAAATCCTGATGATGTTAAGGATGTCCTGGTGGTTGCATGCGGCGCAGGCGTTACGGCGGGCTCCTTTATCCCCTACCCGTATATTGAACGGATAACCATATGTGATATTGAACCGATGGTTCCAAAGGTAGTAACACCCATGTTCGGGAAAGAGAACTATCATATAGTTGACGGAATAGACAAAGAGAACCCCCACATGGTGGAAGGGAAAGAGGTCAGGATGGTGTATGACGACGGACGGCATTATATCCGCACGCTGCCCAAGGATGCGAAATTCGACATAATCACCTCCGATCCGATTGATCCATGGGTCAAGGGGTGCGCCGCTCTTAATACCGTCGAATATTACCGCATGTGCAAGGAGCATCTGAAGCCTGGAGGCGTAATGAGCCTGTGGATACCTCTTTACGAGAGCGACAATGAGACGATAAAGAGTGTGATAGCGACATTTTTCCAGGTATTCCCCAATGGGATGCTCTTCAGCAATGACCTTGAAGGTGAGGGCTTTGATGCGGTTCTATTGGGCCAGGTTGAACCGACCCTGATTGACCTGGATTCCCTGCATGACAGTCTGAACAGTCCTGAATACTCCCGTGTGAGACAATCACTGATAGAGGTGGGCTTTGGGGCCGATATTATAAGCGGAACATGGAGGCCGAACATGTGGGGGGACCCTGCGATCTCACTGCTGGCCACATATGCGGGCCGCGCGGTTGACATGAAGAAGTGGATGGAGAACGCACAGATCAACACGGATCGCAACCTGCGCCTTCAATATCTTGCAGGCATGGCGGTAAACTCTTACATGGAAACGGAGATCCTGAATGGCATCCTAAGCTGCTACAGGTTTCCCGATGATGTATTCACAGGATCGGCGCAGAGCGTTGAGAAGTTGAAACTGGCGCTCAAAACGGCCGACAGGATGCCGTAAAAAACGACGGCTCAATCTTACCGGAAAAACTGCCCCTCCTTTTGTAAGAAAAGATCAAATAACATAATAAATATATAATCCTGTCATATTTTATCCATAATAATGAATTATATACATTCATAACAATACATATTGAAACCATATTTTGTCTTTTAAAATCTTTATCAATAAATTTCATTCTCTTTATTCATTATCACGCCCTGGCCAATCCCCATCGTAATTTCATATTGCGATGTGATTGAAATATTAACCGTCTCTGCCGGTTCCGAACGCCGGGCCGGGACCATGCGTAAACAACAATGTAACAAAGGAGGAAATTCAATGAAAAAAACATTTATCGTTGTGTTTTCAGTATTTCTGGCCATTGGGATTGCTGTTACAGGGATTCCATGGGTAATGGCCCAGGAGACCGGATCGGATGAATTCACCCTTGAGGAGATTACGGTAACCGCCCAGAAACGTGAGCAGGACCTCCAGAAGGTTGCATCCGGCGTGGAGGTAATTCAGGGTTATCAATTAACCGAGATGGGTTTGGTCGATCTCGATGAAGCGCTTAGAAATATTTCATCAGCCCTGGTCCAGCCGGTTGGAGAGGAAATGACGGTTATCATCCGCGGCATGGACAATGATGAAATGCCTGGAGATTCCTTCTCTCAGGTAGCGGTTACCGTGGATGGCTCCTTCAGCAACAGCTGGGGAGTGGGCACCACAGGCCTTTATGATATGCAGCGTGTAGAGGTCCTCGTAGGCCCCCAGGGCACCCTGTATAGCCGCAATTCCTCAGGCGGCGTTGTTAATATGATTTCCAATAATCCGACCACGGAAGAAGTGAAGGCCTCGGGTTCTTTAGAGCTGGGCAATTACAAGCTTGTGAATACCCAGGGAATGATAAACGTACCCATAAACGACGCATGGGCCGTACGTGCTGCGTTTATCTCCACGGTGCGGGACGGATATGCATCCAACGGCCTCAGTGATGCCGATGACAGGTCGGTAAGGCTCAAGCTGGGTTTTACCCCGTCTGACATCTTCTCCGCTGTTCTGACCTACGAATATTCAAAAATAGGGGGCAAATCCCAGGGGGATGGGTATGAAG
>JAFGIC010000053.1 GCA_016929815.1 Deltaproteobacteria bacterium | reverse complement strand
GTTACCAGAGTCTCTTTCCCAGGACAGTGAATCGCTTTCCGGTTGTCATTATAGATATCGATGATGCCAGCCTCACTGCATTCGGCAGATGGCCATGGCCCCGTTCACGGCTTGCAAAGCTCGCCGAAGCGACCCATAAGCTGGGTGTGAAGGCCATAGGTTTTGATCTTATCATGCCTGAGCCCGACGATTTCACATTGGATACAATCCTTGGAGACCGGGATGACGCAAGCTCGCTTGTGCGGGAGGAGCTGGCAAAATTGCCTTCCAATGATGAGATACTCGCAGAAACGTTACGAAAAACTCCATCTGTTATTGCAAGGGCCGCCGTTATTGAAAGCGGGCAGGAGGGTATAACAGCGCACAGGCAAACGTCCGTAATGGTCATAGGCGATTCACCCGTTCCCTATGCGGTCTCTTACAATGGGCATCTGGCCAATATACCTCTTCTTGAAAATGCGGCTTTCGGTTGCGGTTATCTTAATGATACCCGTGATGAAGATGGCGTTATCCGTTCAACTCCGTTGGTGTTAACGGTAAATAAACAGCTCGCGCCTGCTTTTTCCATAGAATTGCTGCGCACGGCCATAGGAGCGAAATGGTATGCAATTCATGTAAGCAAAAAAGGCATAAAAGGGGTACAGCTTGGAGAGTCGTTTATTCCAACAGATACGGACGGCCGCATAAGGATCTATTTTTCCCCGGCATATGAGGAAAGGCGAATTTCGGCATTATCCGTATTAAACGGCGATATACCGGCAGGTTCATTACCCAATAGCCTGGCGATTATAGGTGTAACCGGGGTCGGTGCCATGGATGCGGATGTTAAACCGACGCCGATTACTTCAAGAATGGACGGCGTAGAGATACACGCTCAGGTTGTCGAAAACATCCTGGAGAATTCCCGCCTCATCCGGCCGCAATATGCAATTTGGATGGAGCTGGGGATCTTTTTGCTTTCGGGCATCCTTTTAATAATCCTTCTCCCGCGCCTGAATCCCGGATATGGGGTTGCGGCATTTCTCTTATTAACCCTCTTGTTATTTTCAACAGCCATTTTCATTTTTGCCGAAACAAGGGTCCTTTATGATCCGTCTTTTCCTGTCTTTGGAAATATAATCATTCTAATCGTGCTGTTAACGGCAGGTTTTTCAGCCTCCAACCGCAGGCGTCGTGAATTAAATGCCGCCCTCGAAACTGAAAGGCTTGAAAGGGTGCGACTATCCGGCGAATTAGGCGCTGCAAGGGAGATCCAGCTGGGTATGGTCCCGGATACTGCAAGTATTCAAGGGCTTCCATCTCATCTGCAGATAGCCGCTATACTTGAACCGGCCTATGAAGTCGGAGGCGATTTTTATGATGCCTTCATGATTGATGATCGGCATCTTTTCTTCTCTGTAGGCGATGTCTCCGGCAAGGGGGTTGATGCAGCCCTTTTTATGGCCCTGTGCAAAACCCTTTGCAAGAGCATTGCGCTGCGAGGCTACATTCCCCTGAAGGATCTGATAAGGGTTGTTAATCGTGAGGCATCCCAGGAAGACAAGGCCATGCTGTTTGTGACTATGATTGCGGGCATTATAGATGTTGTCACCGGTGAATTGCAGTTATGCAGGGCAGGACATGAAGCACCTGTCCTTTTGAATCAAAATGCACCTGCAAGGCAAATCATATTGGAGGGAGGGCCCCCATTGTGTGTATTGGAGGATTATGAATATCAGACGACAGGCTTGAAGCTGCAATCAGGCGATATTCTGGTTCTTATATCCGACGGCATCACTGAAGCCCAAAACGCCGGGAAAGAGCTGTACGGCGGCAAGAGGATTATCGATTACCTCAAGTCCCTGGACAAGGAAAAGCATTATGCAAGGATGGTTTGCCGGGGGCTGTATGAGGACGTAAAGCGCTTCACCGGGGATGCAGGTCAATCCGATGATATTAGCATAATGGCGCTAAAATTCGATCACCAGCATTAGACTTAGCGGATAGTTACCTCAACCCGCCTGTTTTTCGGTTCATCGATGTTATCAGGCGTGGGAACCAATAGCTCCCGTTCACCCCGGCCCACAGCCCGTATAAAGTTTGATTTCAAACCGTTTGAGACGAGCATCTCCTTGATTGATTCAGCCCTTTGAATCGACAATTTGTCATTGTCGGATGTAGCACCCACTGTATCCGTATGTCCTGTTATCTGTACTTCAACGGCCTGACGTCTGGCCACCTCTTCAAAAATCTTATCCAGCGTGTCTTTGGAGGTATCAAGGACTACGGAGTTTCCCTCTTCAAAATAGAGGGTGAAAGAAATAGGCTCCAGTGGAGTTGCGGCGAGCGCCTCTGAGAAATCCCTTTCTAATTCCTCCTGGGTAATGTTCTCCTTTATAACAGGACCGCCTTGTTCCACTTTGGCAGCCGTCATCGGCGTATCCAGGACCGTTTCGGCGTCGCCCTGTCCGACTGCCACGGCGCCGTTTGGGCTGTTTTCATCGGGAAGCAGGACAACAAGGGTTGAGGGTTTATTAATCTCTACGGTGCTGCATCCGCCCGCCGTCAGCAATAAAAGGCAGAAAATAGCGGACCATTTGAGAATCTTGTTCTGTTCTGATCTCATCCATTCCTCCTGAACCGGTTTATTCATTAACTTTTATTGCTGCCTTAGTGCCTCTGAATCCAAGGATAGTGGTTGGTGTTTTTACCTTCATGGCTTCGGGTGAATGTTTTGCAATCTGCCCTGAAATGACCGCCAAAGTGCCGGAGGCCATATCAGTTATAAACTCCCCGTCCTGGGTAGTCGGGTTGAAACTGAACCGGCTCAGCTCTATTCGTGTATTAGGGCCGGCTGAAAAACGGGAATTATCGATAAAGGTGATGCCGACACTCCCGTTATCCCCGGTTTCTACAACATCGGCCTGATACAGAATATCGCCCGGTTGAGCCTGTGTCCTGTTGTTGTCCCGCGCCAGGAAAACATCACCTTTCAGGGTCTTTATTTGCCCGATCTCAGCAGCCCAAACCCTGCTGCCCGGTATGACGGCCATAAGAAACAAGAAACAAAATGATAGGAGAAAGAGACGTTTCATATTTCAGCCTCCTGTTTTTGATGGGATTTAATGAAATTATACAATAAAATAGCGGCTTATGCAATTACTATAGTGATGGACAACTTATTTAATAGATATGGCATTTCGAAAACTGGCCCTGCCGGTAAAACATGTCTATTTATTTTTGTCGTTCACTATAGATTTCAACAGGGTTCGAGACCTATAATCCCAGGTCAGCGGCAATTTCCTGCATGGCCTTAAGCGCTATTTCTGCAAATCTGTCGAGATCCAGCCCGATCTTTTCACACTCCATGATAATGTCCCTGTTCACGGACTTTGCGAATGCCTTTTCTTTCATCCTCTTTGTTATTGATTTTACCTTGACGCTGGAGAGTCTTTTATCCGGATACACAAGCGCGGTTGCGGTTATCATGCCGGTTATGGTTTCTCCAGCAGCCAGGGCGTGCTGGAATCGTGTCCTTCTGTGCTCCCCGGGATGCGCCTCTTCGTTATGGAGCCTCACCGCCTCGATTATCTCTTCACTGACGCCCGCGTCCCTTAATATGTTCACTGCTTCTTTTGTATGAACTGCGAGATCCGCGTTAGTAATCTCCACATCAATATCGTGCAGGAGCCCTGCCATGGCCCATGCGTTCTCATCTTCCCCAAGCTCCTTTGCAAGCGCCCTGAGCACCGCCTCCGAGGCCAGGCAATGCCTGATCATATTCTCGTTTTTTACGTATTGCCTGATAAGATTCATGGCTTCTTCTCTGTTCATGATTTTGTTTTAACACCCCGTTAAAGGCTGAAATTATCCCGTATTTTATGGCGCATACCAGCTTGGTGGATCTGTCTCCATAGGACTTCCTTTAAACATATCAGTCATATCTTCAACACTGCTTACGTTCCAACCGCCTATGTCCTGGTCAAACCAGTATGAATTATAAAACATGTAACTCATATCAGTAACACTACTTACGTTCCATTCGCCAATATCCTGATTAAAGGATGAATAATAAAACATGTAGCTCATATCTATGACACTGCTTACATCCCATCCACTTATATCCTGACTAAAGGATGAATTGGCAAACATCAGAGTCATATTTGCAACAATGCTTACATCCCATGAGCCTATATCCTGATCAAAAGATGAGCCCCAAAACATACCACCCATATTAGTGACATTGCCTACATTCCATGAACCGATATCCTGATCGAAGGGTGAATTTGCAAACATCAGAGTCATGTTTGTAACCCTGCTTACATCCCATGAGCTTATATCCTGATTGAAGTGTGAATTCATGAACATCGAATTCATATCCGTGACATTTATTACTTCCCATGAGCCTATGGGCTGATTGAATTCCGAATTGGCAAACATGCCTACCATATTCGTAACACTACTGACATCCCATAAGCCTATATCCCGGTTGAAGGGTGAAAGGTTAAACATGTAATTCATATCTGTGACACTGCTTACATCCCACACGCCTATATCCTGATTAAAGGATGAACAGGAAAACATGGCATACATATTTGTTATATTCCTCAGATCAGGGGTATCGGTTGCGCTGAGTTCGGTAAAATTCCAGGCGCCGTAGAATTGATATCCCTTATTGTGCAACTTGACATCCTAACAATGAAGTGTACCAAGGCTCACTTACTATCGTAGAATTGATATCCCTTATTGTGCAACTTGACATCCCCCCAGTTTTTCACGTCAATCAGTTTCAGTCCCTCTGTCCTGGGCGGATCGGGTTCGTCGGGAAATCCAAATCCGAACCCCTCAATAGTCCCGGTAATTGTTACATCGTAAGCTCCCCCAGATGAATATGTATGGATTATCTCCTCCTGATTATATAATGTTATATGGTCTGTGCTTCCATCACCCCATGCAACTTCAAAATTATATATGCCTCCGGTATCAAGGGGCAGTTTTAATTGATCAGAACCGGATTCCGAAGACCACTCCTCGCCGTCCTGATTAAAAGATGTGGATCTTGTATCCCAGGTTGTAATAAACCTGTCGTCTTCAATTATTGTATCATCTGAATCCCCGTCTCCGTCTCCAGTGTTGTATCCGCCACCGTCTCCATTGCCTGAAGCGATAATAGCAGTGATCCCGACGCATACTACGAAAGACTGGAGAATGAACCGGATTGTTCTTTTTATATATCCTGACATGTCCCCCCCCCC